>NZ_DATFIP010000037.1:0-39539 GCF_035270045.1 Salibaculum sp. | reverse complement strand
TGACCGCCCCCTGGATCATCGCCGGCGCTGTCGTCCTGTTCGCGCTTGTCAGCACGACGCGGATTCTGAGGCGGTTTCTCCTTGCCTTCGTCGTCGCGGCGGGCGGGCTTTTGCTGCTGCATTTCCAGACCGATCCGGGTGAGGCCGGGGCGGCGCTGGCGGCGATGGGGGGCGGTGTGGCCCTTGCCTCGCCCTTGCGGCGCATCGTGACAGGGGGCTGGGGATGAGCCTGCCTGTGCTTCTGTCCATCCTCTGGGTCTTCGCGGCGACGCTCACGGCGCTTTTGCCCATGCGGAACCAGTACCTGCCCGGGATCACCCTGCTGATCGCGGCGCCGATCCTGATCCTCTGGCTGGGGGCGGCGCATGGCTGGGGCTGGTCGGCGCTCGCTCTCGCTGCCTTCCTGTCGATGTTCCGCAACCCGCTGCGCCATATCTGGGCGCGGGCACGCGGCCACGGCGCGGAACGCCCCTGATGAGCGCGTCCCTCGTCGCCGTCTTTCTCTGGGCCATCGCGGCCAACGTGCTGGCCATGATCCCCAGCCGCGACAACCACTGGACGCGGGCCTACCTGCTGATCGGTGTCGGCCTGCCGCTGCTTGTCTGGGTCACGGTTCAGAACGGCCCCTGGGTCGGTTTGCTGGTGCTGGTCGCGGGCATGTCGATGCTGCGCTGGCCGGTCCTGTTCCTGTGGCGCTGGCTGCGGGGGCGGGTTGAGCGCGGCCCCGCCGACGGGTAGGAGCAAGCGATGACACCTGAATTCGACCTGCCCGAGGTGCGCGGCACCCTGACCCGCGACCGGGACCTGTCCGGCCTGACATGGCTGCGGGTCGGTGGGCCGGCGGATGTCTTCTTCCAGCCCGCGGACGAGGCCGACCTCGCCGCATTCCTGGCTGCCTTGCCCGAGGCGGTGCCGGTCTTTCCCATGGGCGTCGGGTCCAACCTGATCGTGCGCGACGGCGGTATCCGCGGCGTGGTGATCCGCCTGGGCCGGGGCTTCAACGGGATCGAGATCGAGGGAACGACCGTGCGCGCGGGCGCCGCCGCGCTGGATGCGCATGTCGCGCGCAAGGCGGCGCAGGCCGGTCGCGACCTGACCTTCCTGCGCACCATTCCCGGGGCCATCGGCGGGGCCGTGACCATGAACGCTGGCTGCTACGGGAACTACACCTCGGATGTTCTTCGCGAGGTGCGCGTCGTGCTGCGCAATGGCACCCTGAAAACCCTGCCCACGGCAAAGCTTGGCCTGGCCTATCGCTCCAGCAGCCTGCCGGCTGGTTGCGTCATTACCGAGGCGGTCTTCGATGCGCCCCCGGGTCAGCCCGAGGACCTGTTCGATCGCATGGAAACCCAGTTGTCCCAGCGTGACGCCACGCAACCCACCAGGGACCGGACCGCCGGGTCCACCTTCCGCAACCCGGCCGGGTTTTCCAGCACGGGTCGGGCTGATGACACCCACGATCTGAAGGCCTGGAAGGTGATCGAGGACGCCGGGATGCGCGGCGCCACGCGCGGCGGGGCCGTGATGAACGCCAAGCACGCGAATTTCCTGACAAACGCGGGCGGCGCCACGGCTGCCGACCTCGAAGGGTTGGGCGAGGCGGTCCGAAAAAAGGTTTACCAGAACAGCGGCCTCACGCTAGACTGGGAAATCAAGCGGGTCGGAGAACCGGCCGCCGAGAAGTAAGCCCGAAAAACGGGAACGGCCCCACAGGCAGGGCCAGGCAGATCGACAACAAACGACCGCCTAAAGGTGGTCAAAATCAAGGGTCGTGCAAAAGCGGCCGGAAACCGAGGCAGTGAGCGTGTCGAGCAGGGCACCAAAGACGATTGCCGTCCTGATGGGCGGGCCATCGGTCGAGCGGGAGGTCTCCCTCAGCTCGGGGCGTGAATGCGCACGCGCGCTGCGCCGCGCCGGCTACGACGTGCGCGAAATCGACGCCGGTGCGGACCTTGCCGAGGATCTCAAGGCGATGCGGCCCGACGTGGTCTTCAATGCGCTGCATGGCCGCTGGGGCGAGGACGGCTGCGTGCAGGGCCTGCTGGAATGGCTGGGGCTGGCCTATACGCATTCCGGCGTGTTGTCCTCGGCGCTGGCCATGGACAAGCAGCGCACCAAGGACGCCTATCGCGCCGCCGGCCTGCCGACCATTCACAGCGTTCTGGCCGACCGCGCCACGATCGAGGCGGGCCACATCATGGACCCGCCCTATGTCGTCAAGCCGAACAACGAAGGTTCCAGCGTCGGGGTTTATATCGTCACCGATGCCGGCGATGGTCCGCCGCGGCTGGCCCCGGACCTGCCCGAGGTGCTGATGGTCGAAACCTACGCGCCGGGGCGCGAACTGACGACCACCGTGATGGGCGACCGGGCTCTGACGGTCACCGATATCATCACGGACGGCTGGTATGACTACCATGCCAAGTATGCCGAGGGCGGGTCGCGTCACGTCCTGCCCGCCGAAGTCCCGCAAGACATTTTCGACGCTTGCCTCGACTATGCGCAGCGCGCCCATGATGCGCTGGGCTGCCGGGGCCTGAGCCGCACCGATTTCCGCTGGGACAGTACGCGCGGGCGCGATGGCCTGGTGCTGCTGGAAACGAATACGCAGCCCGGGATGACGCCAACCTCGCTTTCGCCGGAACAGGCGGCCCATTGCGGCCTAGATTTCCCGGCGCTGGTCACATGGATGGTGGAGGACGCCTCGTGCGGGCGCTGAAACACAGTCGCCCGGGCGCGCCGCGCCGCGATCCCGCGCCGTCGCGCTGGGGCTACCGCTTCCAGCGGTGGATGCTGACGCCGGGCCTGCGGCGGCTGATCTTGGTGGGTCTGCCGCTCCTGGCCCTGGGCGCCGCTCTGACCGGGTGGGCCGCGCAGGAGGCGAATCGTCAGATGGTTTCCGAGGCCTTTGCCAAGGCCCGGATGGAGTTTTTCAGCCGCGAGGAATTCATGGTCCGCGTCATGGCCGTCGACGGCGCCGACGATGCCTTGTCGCGCCAGATCCGCACGGTCTTGCCGGTGGAATTCCCGACCTCGTCCTTCGACCTGGATCTCGAGGCGATGCGCACGAAGGTGGCCGCGCTCGCGCCGGTGGCCGATGCCGCGCTCCGGGTGCGCCCCGGCGGGGTGCTGCAGGTCACCGTTCAGCAGCGTCAACCCGTGGCCGTCTTCCGCGGGGCCGACGGTTTGCGCCTGGTCGATCCCGAGGGGGTGCTGATCGCCCCTGTCGCGGCTCGGGCTGACCGGGCCGATCTGCCGCTGATCACCGGTGACGGCGCGCGCGCCGCACTGGCCGAAGGTCTGCGGCTCTATGACGTGGCCGGTCCCATCCGCCACCGGATGCGTGCCGTGGTGCGCATGGGCGAGCGCCGCTGGGACGTGGTGCTCGATCGGGGGCAGCGCATCCTCCTGCCCACCCAAACACCGATCCGCGCCTTCGATCGGGTGATCGCCCTGGACCAGGCCCAGGACCTGCTGGACCGCGACGTCTCTGTTGTCGACATGCGCAACGCGGCCCGGCCAACCATCAGACTCAATGAACAAGCCGTCGCGGAACTGCGCCGCGTGAACGGAGAAGAGCCAGAGGCAGGTGACGAATGAAGGACCTTTACCAAAGCCAGCGCGCCATGCGCAACATGCGCCAGGCCGCCATGCAGCGCGGCGTGATCGCCATTCTCGACGTGGGCACCTCGAAGATCGCCTGCCTGATCCTGCGCTTCGACGGGCCGGAACGCTTTCGCGACAGTGACGGGGTCGGCTCCATGGCGGGGCAATCCTCGTTTCGCGTGATCGGCGCGGCGACAACGCGCTCGCGCGGGGTGCGTTTCGGCGAGGTCGAGGCCATGGCCGAGACCGAACGCGCCATCCGCACCGCCGTGCAGGCGGCCCAGAAGATGGCCAACGTGCGTGTCGATCACGTCATCGCCTGCCTGGGCGGGGGGCGGCCGCGTTCTTACGGGCTGGACGGGCAGGCCGGGGTCGAGGGCACGGTCGTGACCGAGGCCGACATCGGCCGGGTCCTCTCGGCCTGCGAGGTGCCCGATTACGGCGAGGGCCGCGAGGTGTTGCACGCCCAGCCGATCAACTTTGCGCTGGACCACCGCACCGGCATGGCCGATCCGCGCGGCCAGATCGGCAACGACCTGACCTGCGACATGCACATGCTGACGGTCGAGGCGGCGACCATCAGCAACCTGCTGCACTGCATCAATCGCTGCGACCTGGAACTGGCCGGATTGGCGTCGTCGGCCTATGCCAGCGGCATCTCGGCGCTGGTCGAGGACGAACAGGAACTGGGTGCGGCCTGCATCGACATGGGCGGTGGCACCACCAGCCTGTCGATCTTCATGCGCAAGCACATGATTTTTGCCGATACGGTGCGCATGGGCGGCGATCACGTCACCGGCGACATCTCCATGGGGTTGCAGGTGCCGCTGGCCATGGCCGAGCGGATCAAGACCTTCTACGGCGGCGTCATGGCCACCGGCATGGACGATCGCGAAATGATCGAGGTGGGCGGCGAGACCGGCGACTGGGAACGCGACCGCCGCAGCGTCAGCCGCGCCGAACTGATCGGCATCATCCGCCCGCGTGTCGAGGAGATCCTCGAAGAGGTGCGGATGCGGCTGGACGCCGCCGGGTTCGAGCACCTGCCCAGCCAGCAGATCGTGCTGACGGGTGGGGCCAGCCAGATCCCCGGTCTGGACGGGCTGGCCAGCCGCATCCTAGGCCACCAGGTGCGCCTGGGCCGGCCGCTTCGCGTGCAGGGGCTGCCGCAGGCTGCCACCGGCGCGGCCTTCTCGGCCTCGGTGGGGCTGTCGCTCTTTGCCGCGCACCCCCAGGACGAATGGTGGGACTTCGACATACCGGCCGAGAAATACCCGGCCCGATCGCTGCGACGGGCCGTGCGATGGTTCAAGGAGAACTGGTGATACGCAAGATTTTGCCCAATTGCCGAAATACGGCGGTTTCAAAGGCCGAACCGGCCCATATTTTGCGGTGTTTTCCCAGTTTTTTCGTGACCATCGGGCCTGATCCGGCTAGGATCGCGCACAATAAGGCGGAAAATGCCCGGTGGGACGGGCGCAGCAGAACAGGCGGACAGATATCATGACCTTGAACCTCTCCATGCCCGGACAAGACGAGCTCAAGCCGCGCATCAGCGTCTTTGGCGTCGGCGGGGCCGGCGGCAATGCCGTCAACAACATGATCGAGCAAGAACTCCAGGGCGTCGAATTCGTCGTTGCGAACACCGATGCCCAGGCGCTGCAGCAATCCCGTGCCGATCAGAAGGTGCAGATGGGCGTCAAGGCGACCGAGGGGCTGGGCGCCGGTGCCCGGGCCACCGTCGGCGCCGCCGCCGCCGAGGAAAGCATCGAACAGATCGTCGATCACCTGGCGGGCGCGCACATGTGCTTCATCACCGCCGGCATGGGCGGGGGCACCGGTACCGGTGCTGCCCCGATCATCGCCCAGGCCGCGCGCGAGCTGGGTGTGCTGACTGTCGGTGTCGTGACCAAACCCTTCCAGTTCGAGGGCGGCAAGCGGATGCGCCAGGCCGAAGAGGGCGTCGAGGCCCTGCAGAAGGTCGTGGACACGCTCATCATCATTCCCAACCAGAACCTGTTCCGGCTTGCCAACGAGAACACCACCTTCACCGAGGCCTTTGCCCTCGCCGACGATGTCCTCTACCAGGGCGTCAAGGGTGTGACCGACCTCATGGTGCGGCCCGGCCTGATCAACCTGGACTTCGCCGACGTTCGCGCGGTGATGGACGAGATGGGCAAGGCCATGATGGGCACCGGCGAGGCCGAGGGCGCCGAACGCGCTGTTCAGGCCGCCGAAAAGGCCATCGCCAACCCGCTGCTGGACGAGATCAGCCTGGAGGGCGCCAAGGGGGTCCTGATCAACATCACCGGCGGCTACGACCTGACACTCTTCGAACTGGACGAAGCCGCGAACAAGATCCGCGAGAAGGTCGATCCGGACGCCAACATCATTGTCGGCTCCACCCTGGATACCGGGATGGAGGGTCAGATGCGCGTTTCCGTCGTGGCCACGGGTATCGACGCCGCCGAAAAGACCAGCGATGTTCCGCTCCCGCGCCGGTCCATGGCCGCGCCGCTGACCCAACACGTCGAGGCCGAGGCCCCCAAGCCACAGGCCCAGCCGGAGCCGGAGCATCAGCCTGCTGCCGAAGCCGCCCCCGAACCGACGCTCTTCGATGACCCCGGCATGGCCCACGACGAGACGGCCCACGAACAGGCCGAGGATATCTTCGATGCCCCGGCCGCCGCGGCGGCGGCCGATGATGACCTGCCGCAGCCGGCCTACCAGCCCCGCGCGCAGGCGCCCGATCCGCAGATCGACGCCGATCCGGAGGGTTTCGTCGCGCCCCAGCGGCCGGCCGCCGGGACACCTTCTCCGGAAACGCTGGACCGTCTGCGCGCAGCCGCCTCGCGCGCGAAGGGTGGCGAGGCGCCCGCGCAGCCTGACCCGCGGGCCGAAACGCCCGAGGAGGCCCGGCCACGACTTGGCGGGCTCAACGGGTTGATCAACCGCATGACCGGTCATGGCGAGGAGCAGAGGGACCGGGCACAGCCGCAGGTCACGTCGATGCCGCGCCAGCAGGCCCAGGCCGCCGAACCCAACGAGCCGCCGGCGGACTCGGATATCGATCCGGACGAGGAACGCATCGAAATTCCAGCGTTCCTGCGGCGCCAGGCCAACTGAGGCCGGCCGCACGATGGTTCACATGTTTTGCGAAAGGGCCGCCTCGGGGCGGCCCTTTTCATTTGGAAAACCGCCGGTTGCAGGCTGCGCGCCCCGGCGTGGGCAGGCCCCCGCCCAGCCCGTGCAATTGTGTTTCAGTCGGTCGCAAAGAGTGAATTGAGCCATGACGCCCCAGCGCATAGTGATTGACACGGGATTAAGAAAGATGGGGACACCTTGCAGACGACCCTGAGATCAGACCTGTCGCTCGACGGTATCGGCCTTCACCTGGGCGAGACAGCGCGCGTCACCCTGCGCCCGGCCCCGGCTGATCACGGGATCGTATTCCGGCGCGTTGACCTGCCGGGCCGCCCGCGCGTGCCCGCTCGCTGGGATCGGGTCATCGTGGCTCCGCTCAACACCCGCATCGAATCCGACGCGGGTGTCAGTGTCTCGACGATCGAGCACCTGATGGCCGCACTGGCCGGGTGCGGGATCCACAACCTGCTCGTCGATGTCGACGGCCCAGAGGTTCCGATCCTCGACGGGTCGGCGGCATGTTTTGTCAGCGGCATATTGCGGGCCGGGATCCAGCGGCTTGATGCGCCGCTGCGGGTGATCGAGATCCTGGCGCCTGTCAGTGTGCGGCTGGGCGATGCGACCGCGCGCCTGGACCCGTCGGAGAGCCTGCGCATCTCGTTCGAGATCACCTTCAAGGAAGCCGCGATCGGCCACCAGCGCAAGAGCCTGAACATGGCCAATGGCGCTTTTGCGCGCGAGCTGTGCGATTGCCGGACCTTCTGCCGCGCGGGTGATGTGACCGCCATGCGCGAACAGGGCCTGGCACTGGGGGGCAGCTATGAAAACGCCGTTGTCGTGGACGGTGCCCAGGTGCTGTCGCCCGGCGGGCTGCGCCGGGCCGACGAGGCCGTGCGCCACAAGATGCTGGATGCCCTTGGCGATCTCTACACCGCCGGGGCGCCGATCCTGGGTGCCTATGCCGGCCAGCGTGCGGGCCATGCGGTGACCAACGCGCTGTTGCGGGCGCTTTTTGCGCGCCCGGACGCCTGGGCGTGGAAAACCTGCGACGCTGAAATCGGCGCGCGCCTGCCGGGCGTCGGCCTGACGCTGGCCGATCTTCCGGCCGTGGCCTGACCGCAAATTGGCGTTTTGCCCCCGGTTTTTATGTGCTAGACCTCGAAGCAGTCGGGCTTTGGTCCGGCACAAGAAACGTGAGCGGGGGCGCCTGATGTCGGGCCGCGGCAGAGCTGTCAACATAAGGTCTGTTATCGTGCCCGGGGTTCTGGCCCTGGCACTTCTTGGCGGATGCGGCGGATTCGATCCGCGCCAGCCGGGTGCCTTGGATCAATACAGCGCCGAGGAAATCTTTCAGCGTGGCGAGTACGATCTCGAACGCGGGCGCGAGGACGACGCGGCCTATTACTTCGGTGAGATCGAACGCCTGTATCCCTACTCGGAATGGGCCAAGCGCGGGGTCATCATGCAGGCCTTCGCCTATCACCGGGACGGCGATTACGCGAACGCCCGGTCCAGTGCGCAGCGGTTCATCGACTTCTACCCGTCGGACGAGGACGCGGCCTATGCGCAGTATCTTCTGGCGCTGAGTTACTACGACCAGATTGACGAGATCGGCCGTGACCAGGGCCTGACTTTCCAGGCCCTGCAGGAGCTGCGCAAGGTGATCGAGGTCTACCCCGACAGCGAATATGCGCGGTCGGCGGTCCTGAAGTTCGACCTCGCCTTCGACCATCTGGCGGCCAAGGAAATGGAAGTGGGGCGCTATTACCTCAAGCGCGATCATTTCTCGGCCGCGATCAACCGTTTCCGCGTCGTGGTCGAGGATTTCCAGACCACGAGCCACACGCCCGAGGCCCTGCACCGGCTGGTCGAGGCCTATCTCTCGCTCGGGCTGACCGACGAGGCGCAGACCGCGGGCGCCATCCTGGGCCACAACTATCGTGCGACCCAGTGGTACGAAGACAGCCATGCGCTGCTGACCGGGCAGGGTCTGGAACCGGCATCGATCGGGGACAACTGGCTTTCGGCCATCTACCGCCAGATGATCCGCGGCGAGTGGCTCTAGGCGCCACGCATGCTCCGGCATCTCGACATTCGGGACATTCTTATCATCGACCGGCTGGACCTCGACTTCCAGCCGGGCCTGAACGTCCTCACCGGGGAAACCGGGGCCGGCAAGTCGATCCTGCTGGACAGCCTTGGCTTCGTGCTGGGCTGGCGGGGCCGCGCCGACCTCGTGCGCCAGGGTGCCGACCAGGGTGAGGTGACGGCCGTCTTCGACCTGCCGGCGGGGCATCCCGTGCAAGAGGTTCTGGACGAGGCCGGAATCGTCCACGAGGGCGAGTTGATCCTTCGCCGGGTCAACGCCCGGGATGGACGCAAGACAGCCTGGATCAACGACCGCCGCGCGAGTGGAGAGGTGCTGCGACGGGTCTCGGACACTTTGGTGGAACTCCATGGCCAGCATGACGACAGGGGTCTTCTGAACCCCCGCGGCCATCGCGATCTGCTGGATGCGCACGGCAGCCACGACCTTTCGGCGGTGCGCGGGGCGTGGCGGGATCTGCGCGGGGCGGAAAGAACGCTGGACGAGGCCCGCGCGCGTGTCGCCGCCCTGTCCGAGGAAGAGGACTTCCTGCGCCATTCCGTTGCCGAGTTGGATGCTCTGGCGCCCGAGCCGGGCGAGGATGAGACGCTGGATGCCCGCCGCCGCCTGATGCAGGCCGCCGAGAAGATCGGCGCGGATATTTCCAGGGCCATGGAGGCCCTTGGATCGCAGGGGGCGGAGGGCATGATGGGCGATGCCCTGCGCTGGCTGGACGGGGCCGCGGACAAGGCCGAAGGGCGGTTGGACGATCCCCTGGCCGCGCTGGACCGGGCCATGACCGAGCTTGGCGAGGCGCAATCCGGTGTCGAAACCTGCCTGCAGGCGCTGTCGTTCAATCCTGCCGAACTGGAGGAGGTCGAAGAGCGGCTCTTTGCCATTCGCGGGCTGGCGCGCAAACATGCCGTTGCGCCCGACGCCCTGGGGGACTTTGCCGAGGACCTGCGCGAACGACTGGCGGCGCTGGACCGGGGCGCGGGCGATCTGGCCGAGCTGGAGCGCGCGGTCGAGACGGCGCAGGCAGCCTATGACGCGGCTGCCGGGGACCTGTCCCGGGCGCGGGCGGCCTCGGCCGCGGCGCTGGATGCGGCCATGGCCGATGAACTGGCCCCGTTGAAGATGGAGCGCGCGGTCTTTGCCACCAGGCTGTCCAAGGCCGAACCGGGCCCGGATGGCATGGATGCCGTGGCCTTCGAGGTCGCCACCAATCCCGGCGCACCTTCGGGGCCGCTCAACAAGATTGCCTCGGGGGGCGAGCTATCGCGCTTCCTTCTGGCGCTCAAGGTCTGCCTGACGCGCCATGCCGAAGGGCTGACTCTGATCTTCGACGAGATCGACCGCGGCGTTGGCGGGGCCACCGCGGATGCGGTCGGCCGTCGCCTGGCCGACCTGTCGCAGGGCGGCCAGGTCCTGGTGGTGACCCATTCGCCGCAGGTCGCCGCCCTGGGCGACCATCATTGGCGCGTGGAAAAGCGCCAGGCCGAAGAGACCACCCTGACGACGGTCAAGCCGCTGGACAGTGCCGACCGGGAAGGCGAGATCGCCCGCATGCTGTCAGGCGGAACGGTGACCGAAGAGGCCCGCGCCGCGGCACGGGCGCTTCTGGTCCCGGTCCCGGGGTGATGTTCGAAAAGGTATATTTCCTGGATAAATTTTCAGAAAAAGCAAGATTCAGGGCAGAATAAGTCAATCCTGCCGCAGCATCTTGCCCGGGTTGAGCAGGCCCTGCGGGTCCAGCGCCTGCTTGACCGCGCCCATGACATCCCATCCGGCACCGTGTTCGGCGGCCATGTAGCCCAGCTTGCCCATGCCGATCCCGTGTTCCCCGGTCACCGTGCCGCCGAGCCGCAGGGCGCGCTCGGCCATGCGGCGCGACAGCTCCTCGCTCGCGGCGCGCTCGGCCGGGTCGCCGGGGTCCATCAGCAGGATGGCGTGGAAGTTGCCGTCGCCCACATGGCCCAGGATCGGGGCCGGGATGGGCGCGGCGGCGATGTCGGCCTGGGTTTCGGCCACCGCCTCGGCCAGGGCCGAAATGGGCACGCAGACATCCGTGACGATGGCCGTGGTGCCCGGGCGCGCAGCCAGGATGGCCCAATAGGCACTGTGGCGCATCTGCCAGAGACGGGTGCGGTCCTCGGGCCGGTCGGCCCATGCGAAGCCCGTGGCACCGTGGTCGGACACGATCTCGCCGAAGCGTTCGGCCTGTTCGGCGACGCCCGCCGGGGTGCCGTGAAATTCGACCATCAGGTGGGGCCGGGCCGGGAAATCGGCCTTCGAGTAGGCATTGACCGCCTCGACCGTTGCGGCGTCAACGAACTCGATCCGGGCCATGGGCAGGCCCATCTGGATGGTCTCAGTCACTGACCCGACCGCCGCCTCTATCGTCTCGAAGGCACAGGTGGCCGCCACGATCGCCTCGGGCTGGCCGTGCAGCTTGAGCGTCAATTCGGTGATCAGGCCCAGCGTTCCCTCGGACCCGACCATAAGCCCTGTCAGGTCATAACCCGCGCTGGACTTGGGGGCCGCGCTGCCAGTGCGGATGATGCGGCCGTCGGCCAGGACGACCTCGAGTGCGCACACGTTGTCGCGCATGGTGCCGTAGCGCACCGCCGTCGTCCCCGAGGCGCGCGTTGCGGCCATGCCGCCAATGCTGGCGTCGGCCCCGGGATCGACCGGAAAGAAGAGCCCCGTCGCGCGCAGCTCCTTGTTCAATCCCTCGCGGGTCAGGCCGGGTTGTACCCGGGCCAGCATGTCGGCCTCGCGCACCTCCAGAACCCGGTTCATCCGAGAGAAATCCACGCAGACCCCGCCGCGCACAGCCAGCGCGTGCCCCTCAAGCGAAGTCCCCGCGCCCCAGCCAACCACCGGCAGGCCGTGTTCGGCGCAGACCCGAATGATCTGTGCCACCTCCTCGGTGGTCTCGGGATAGGCCACCGCGTCGGGCGGGGTCATCGCGAAATGCGTTTCCGAGGTCCCGTGTGCCTCCAGATCGGGCTTGGAGCGGGACAGCCGATCGCCTAAGACGGTCCCGAGGGCTGTGAGTGCGGCGGCGTGGGGCATGGATGACGTCCTCCTTGGCGTCAAACTAGGACAGCCGCGGGCAGGGGAAAAGCCGGGAAGTCACAATGGCCAAGCCACCGACATCGCCGCTCAGGCAGGGGGTCATCGACGCCCTTGCCGCCTGTCGGCGGGGCTGGCGGGTGCTGCGCACCTCGGGGGCCGGGCAGATCCGGTTCTGGTTCATCGCGCTGGCCGTCGGTATCGCCTCGGGGCTGGCCGCGATCGCCTTTCGCTTCGGCGTCGAGCGCTTGCAGGCCGCGCTTTATGGCACCGAGGACGTGTCGGGCCTGCACACCTTCGCTGCCGGGCTGGATTGGTACTGGCTGATCATGATCCCGGTTCTGGGTGGTTTGGCGGTGGGTGTGATCCTGCACTACACCACGAGCGATAACCGGGTGCATTCGGTGTCGGACGTGATCGAGGGCGCGGCGCTTCATGACGGGCGGCTGAAGGTGCGCCGGGGCTTGGGGTCTGCGCTGGCCTCGCTCATCACGCTGTCCAGCGGCGGCTCCACGGGGCGCGAGGGACCGGTGGTTCACATAGCCGCGCTGATCGCCACGGGGGTGAACAACCGAATCAAGGCCGACGGGATCACCGGGCGCGACCTGCTGGGCTGCGCCGTGGCGGCCGCCGTCTCGGCCAGCTTCAACGCGCCCATCGCCGGGGCGCTTTTCGCGCTCGAGGTGGTGCTGCGGCACTTTGCCTTGCATGCCTTCGCACCCATCGTCATCGCCTCGGTCGCGGGTACGGTGATCAGCCGTATGGCCTATGGTGATGTTACTGAATTCTACATTCCCGGCCAGACCGCGCTGGCCTTTTACGTGGAACTGCCCGCCTACCTTTTGCTGGGGCTGCTTTGCGGCCTGGTCGCGGTGGTCTTCATGCGGGGGCTGTTCTGGGCTGATCGGCTGGCCAGCCACTACCAGAAGCGCGCGGGGCTGCACCCGGTGCTGCGCCCGGCTGTTGCCGGTCTGCTGCTGGGGCTGATCGCGATTCCCTTTCCTCATATCATCGGCGTTGGCTACGAGACGACCTCGGACGCGCTGACCGGGCGGCTGCTGTTCCACGAGGCGGTTGTGTTCACGCTGGTCAAGATCGTGGCCGTTGCCGTGACCTTCGGCGGGCGCATGGGCGGTGGGATATTCTCGCCCTCGCTGATGGTGGGGGCGCTGACGGGGCTGGCCTTCGGCATGGTGGCCACGGGGATATTTCCGGACGTGTCCGGCGCGGCCGCACTCTATGCGCTGGCGGGCATGGGCGGGGTGGCCGCCGCCGTTCTGGGTGCGCCGATCTCGACCACGCTGATCGTGTTCGAACTGACCGGTGACTGGCAGACCGGGCTGGCGGTCATGGTGACGGTCTCGCTGGCCTCGGCGGTGGCTTCGCGGATCGTGGATCGCTCGTTCTTCCTGACCCAGCTGGAACAGCGCGGCGTTCACCTGGCCGCCGGGCCGCAGGCCTATCTGCTGTCAACCTTCCAGGTGACAAGCGTCATGCGGTCCATGGATCATCCCAAGGCTGCCGACCCCGAGGTCTGCGCCAGGCTGATCCGTGAGGGCACCTATGTCGTCGAGGGCAAGTCCCTGGACCAGGCCATGCCGATCCTGGAGGCAAGCAACCGCAACTTCGTTCCCGTGGTCCGGGCCTCCGGCGGCATTGGCCCGCCCGAGTTGCGCGGGGCGCTGTTCCAGGTGGATGCGCTGCGCGCCTTCAATCGCGCGCTGGCGGCCACCGCGGCCGAAGAACACAGTTGAGCCCGCCCGGCAGCGGCGCGGGCGCCGCGATTCAGACTTCCTCGACGGTCACCTTCGAGGTGTAAAAGGCGATATGGTGGCCGATCTCGGCCACCTCGGGCATGGGGTCCTCGTAGGACCAGGCGGCGTCCTTGATCGTGCCTGACTTGGCAACGATATCGTAGTAGCGCGCTTCCCCCTTGTAGGGGCAGGTCGTGCCGGCTTCGGAGGCATCGAGAAAGACCATCGAAAGGTCGTCGCGCGGGAAGTAAATGACAGGCGGGTAATCGCCTTCGGTCAACTCCAGCGCCCGGGTGCTTTCGCCGAGCACCGCGCCGCCGGCGCGTACCACCCATGTGCCCGTCGCAGGCCGGATCTTGATATGGTCTGCCATCTTCGGTCTCCCTCTTGGCGCGTTTGTCGTGTCGGTTTGCACAGGATGTCTACCCTGCCGTGTATGACGGTCCCGTGTCGGTTCGGTTCCGGGCGCTCCGTCAGAGCGGCGCGCAGGCGGCTTCCAGCCAGTCCCGCGCCGGCCCTTCCAGTCGAGGGCCGATGCGCGCCACTGTATCCGCGTGATAGCGATCAATCCAGTGCCGTTCCGCCTCGGTCAGGGCGTCGATATCGATCAGGCGCCGGTCGATCGGAACCCAGGTCAGCGTCTCGAGTGACAGCATCGGGCGCATGTCGCCCAGCGCGGGGGCCTCTTGCACCACCACCAGGTTCTCGAGGCGAATTCCAAAAGCCCCCTCGCGGTAATAGCCCGGCTCGACAGACAGGATCATACCCGGTTTCAACGGTTCATGGCCGCGGCTGGGCGCGCGCGTGAACCCCTGCGGCCCCTCGTGCACGCAAAGATATGCGCCGACGCCATGGCCGGTGCCATGGCCATAGTCCAGCCCTGCCTGCCAGAGCGGATAACGCGCGATGCTGTCCAGGTCGCGCCCTGCGACCCCGTCGGGAAACCGCGCACGGCTCAGGGCGATCATGCCTTGCAGGACGCGGGTGAAGCAGGCCTTTTCCTCCGCGCCCACGGGACCGGTCGCGATGGTTCGGGTGATGTCGGTGGTTCCGTCCGCATATTGCCCGCCGGAATCCACCAGCAGCAGCGCGCCGGGGGTCACGGGGTTGTTGGTGGCCTCGGTCACGCGGTAGTGGACCACGGCGCCATGGGCGCCCGCCCCGCAGATCGTGTCGAAGGAAATGTCGCGCAGCGCGCCCGTGTCGCGGCGGAACTGCTCCAGCGCGCGGACCACGTCGATCTCTGTAAGGCCGCCGGCGGGGGCGTTTTCGTCCAGCCAGTGCAGGAAACGGCACATGGCGGCCCCGTCGCGCAGGTGCGCCTCGGTTGTGCCCGCGATCTCGGCCGGGGTCTTGATCGCCTTTGGCCGCACGCAGGGGTCCTGTTCATGGGCTACGGTGACACCATTCTCGGCCAGCACATCCGCCACGATCTGCGGACAGCTGGCCGGGTCGATCCGCACCGGCCCGTCAAGGTCGGTCAGCGCGGCGAGGAAGGCGTCTTGCCCCAGCACGGCGACATCCGGGCCAAGATGTTCGGTGATCGCGTTCGCCTTGCCAGGGCGCGCGAAAAGCTGGCAGGTGCCATCGTCCAGGAGCAGGGCAAAGCACTGCGGGACCGGGTTGCGCGGAATGTCGGCGCCTCGGATGTTGAGCAGCCAGGCAATCGAGTCGGGCAGCGTCAGCACCGCCACGCGATGTCCGGCCTTGCGCAGCGCGCCCGCCAGCCGCGCGCGCTTGTCCGCCGCGCTTTCTCCGGCCAGCGCCGCGTCATGGGCAAAGAAGCCCGCGTCGGGCGGGGCAGGGCGGTCGGTCCAGATGGCATCGACAAGGTTCTCGGTCGGGGTCAGGGCCAGCCCTGCGGTGCGCAGGTCATCGCGCAGTTCGGCAACCTCCTGCACCGTGTGCAGCCAGGGATCAAAGCCGACCGCGCCCCCGGACAGGTGATCGCACAGCCACGGCCCCAACCGGTTTTCCGGCCAGTCCACGGGCGTGAACTCGGCCGCCACCTGATCGCGCACTTGCACCCGGTAGCGGCCATCCACGAAGACCCCGGCCAGGTCGGCCAGCACCGCGCAGAATCCGGCCGACCCGGTGAAACCGGTCAGCCAGGCCAGCCGCGCGTCGCAGTCAGCGACGTATTCGCCCTGGTAGGCGTCGGCGCGCGGAACAAGAAAGCCCTTCAGCCCCCGTGCGGCCATATCCTCGCGCAGGGCGGCCAGCCGGGGCGGGCCCTGTTCGGGCGTGGACGCCGCCTCGAATGTCTGGAACATGGGCTTTCCCTTCATCTAGGCAAGAATAGACACCTCGGTGCGCCGCCGGCAAACGGACCCGGCCGCGGGGCCCGGACACGGTCAGGCGACGCGGCGCATCCCGAGCACCCGGGCGCGCTTTCGTGGATCGTTGTCGAAAAGCCCGGCCAGCTGTTCCGTCATGGCCCCGGCCAGCTGCTCCACGTCGGTGATCGTCACCGCGCGATCATAGTAGCGGGTCACGTCATGGCCGATGCCGATCGCGGTCAGTTCCACCGTGCGGCGCTTTTCGACCATGGCGATCACGTCGCGCAGGTGTTTCTCGAGATAGTTGGCCGGGTTCACCGACAGGGTGCTGTCATCGACTGGCGCGCCGTCGGAAATCACCATCAGGATCTTGCGCGCCTCCGCGCGGCGTTCCATCCGGCGATGCGCCCATTCCAGGGCCTCGCCGTCGATGTTCTCCTTCAGCAAGCCTTCTTTCATCATCAGCCCGAGGTTCTCTCGCGTGCGCCGCCACGGCGCGTCGGCGCGCTTGTAGATGATGTGGCGCAGGTCGTTGAGGCGGCCGGGCCCCTGCGGTCGTCCCTCGGCCAGCCAGCCCTCGCGAGAGGCACCGCCCTTCCAGGCGCGGGTGGTGAAGCCCAGGATCTCGACCTTGACCTGGCAGCGTTCCAGAGTGCGCGCCAGGACGTCGGCACAGATTGCGGCGATGGAGATGGGCCGCCCCCGCATCGAGCCCGAATTGTCCAGCAACAGCGTGACCACGGTGTCGCGGAATTCCGTGTCCTGTTCCACCTTGAAGGACAGCGGCGTGGTCGGGTTGGCCACGACGCGCGCCAGCCGCCCGGCATCAAGGATGCCTTCCTCCTGGTCGAAGGACCACGACCGGTTCTGCTGCGCTTGCAGGCGACGTTGCAACTTGTTGGCCAGCCGGCCCACGGCCCCCTTGAGCGGTTCCAGCTGCTGGTCGAGATAGGCGCGAAGCCGTTCCAGCTCGGCCGCCTCTGCCAGGTCCTCGGCGCCTATTTCCTCGTCGTGGTCGGTGCTGAAGACGGTGTAGTCCGGATCCGCCTCGGAGACGGGCTGCGGCGCGGGTGGCTCCAGCGGGGCCTCGCCCTCGGGGCGTTCCATGTCCTCTTCCAGCTCGTCGCTGGCGTCCTCGTCGAGGCTGACCTGCGCTTCCGATGCGTCCTGCGTCTCTTCCTGGCTCTGCTCGGGCTGGGCCTCGGCCTCTTCGGGGTCGTCGGTGTCCTCCTCGCCGGCGCTGTCGGGCTGATCCTGGTCCTCCTCGCCGGTGTCTTCATCCTCCTGGTCCTGGGGCACGTCGTCGGGGTCATCGCCCAGCTGGTCGCCATAGCCCATGTCGTCGATGAGCTGGCGGGCAAACCTGGCAAAGGCCCTCTGGTCGGTCAGGCAGGTTTCGAGGTCCTCCAGCGTTTCGCCGCATTGTTCCTCGATGTAGCCGCGCCACAGGTCCATCACATTGGCCGCGCCCCCGGGCAGGTCGCGCCCGGTGGCCAGGTGCCGGATCAGGTAGCCCGCGGCGGTGGCCAGCGGCGCCTCGGACTTGTCGCGGATCTGGTCGTAGCCCTTGCGTTCGGCCTCGTGCCCGATCCGGGCGTCGATATTTCCGGCCGTGCCCGGCATGTGGCGCGCGCCCACGGCTTCGACCCGCGCCTTCTCCATCGACTCGTAGAGGTCGCGGGCCATCTGCCCCTGGGGCATGTAGCGCGCGGCCACGGAGGGATCGTGGAACTTGTGGTGCAGCGCGTAGGCATCCGAGGTGCCCCGAGCCAGCAGCACCTCGTCGCGGGTCAGGCGGCGGCTGATCTGGGGCAGGCGCACGCTGTCGCGCGTGGCACCCGGCGGGTCCACGGTAAAACTGACCGCGAGATCGGCATCGTCGGCCATGACCTTGGTGGTCTCGGCCAGGGCCTTCTTGAACGGGTCGGCTGGGTTGTCACTGGGTTTGGACATCACGTTCCCTTGTGGGGCCGGCGGGAAGAACTTTCCAGAAATTTCTTCCGCGCGGGCATCACCCCAGACTCAGGCTCGCCGCGCTTTCGGGCAGTTCCTCGTCGAAGCAGCGCTGATAGAATTCCGCCACGGTCTGGCGCTCCAGCTCGTCGCACTTGTTCAGGAAGGACACGCGGAAGGCATAGCCGACGTCGCCGCCGAAGATACGCGCGTTCTCGGCCCAGTTCAGCACCGTGCGCGGGCTCATGACCGTGGACAGATCACCGTTCATGAAGGCGGTCCGGGTCAGGTCGGCCACGGTTACCATCTGGCCGACGATCTTGCGGCCCTTCTCGGAATTGTAATGCGGCGACTTGCCAAGCACGATCGCCGCCTCGGCGTCATGGGACAGGTAGTTCAGCGTGCTGACCAGCGACCACCGGTCCATCTGGGCCTGGTTGATCTGTTGGGTGCCGTGATAAAGGCCGGTGGTGTCGCCCAGCCCCACGGTATTGGCCGTCGCGAAGAGGCGGAAATTCGGGTTCGGCGTGATGATCTCGTTCTGGTCCAGCAGGGTCAGCTTGCCATCGTGTTCCAGCACCCGCTGGATGACGAACATCACGTCGGCGCGGCCCGCGTCGTATTCATCGAAGACGATGGCGACGGGGTTGCGCAGGGCCCAGGGCAGGATGCCCTCGTGGAACTCGGTCACCTGCTTGCCGTCGCGCAGCTTGATGGCGTCCTTGCCGATCAGGTCGATCCGGCTGATGTGGCTGTCCAGGTTGACCCGCACGCAGGGCCAGTTCAGCCGGGCGGCCACCTGTTCGATATGCGTGGACTTGCCTGTGCCGTGATAACCCTGGATCATGACGCGGCGGTTGTAGCCAAAGCCGGCCAGGATCGCGAGCGTGGTGTCGGGGTCGAACTTGTAGGTCGAGTCGATTTCAGGCACGCGCTCGCCGCGGTCGGCGAAGCCCTTCACCTTCATGTCGCTGTCGATTCCGAACACATCGCGGACCGAGATTTCCTCGGTCGGTTTGCTCATGGGATCAAGCGTGCCGTCTGCCATGGAGTGTGCTCCCTTGGAAAAATACAGCGCCGGGATGCACCATATCGCGGGGGCCTGCAAGAGGCGTGGCCGGTATCGTGCTGGCGCAGGCCCGGCGAAAACGGCTTGCACCGTGCCATCGGCTCGGTCTTGATGGCCCCATGACGGAACAGGCCGATCTTGACACCATGCTGTCGCGCGTGGGCCTTGGGGACCGCGGGGCCTTCGAGGCGCTTTACCACGCGACCTCGGCGAAACTATTCGGCGTCTGCCTGCGTGTCTTGAAGAACAGAGCCGAAGCCGAAGACACCCTGCAGGAGGTCTATCTGCGCATCTGGGATGCCGCCGTGGGCTTTCGCCCCGGCCAGGCCAGCCCGATGAGCTGGATGATCACGATCGCCCGCAACCGGTCGATCGACAAGTTGAGGGCGCGCAAGCCCGGCACCGAAAGCACGCAGCGGGCCGATGGGACCGATCTTCTCGCCGACCTGGCCGACGATGCGCCGGGGCCCGAACGCAGCGCCATGGCCGCCGACACGCGCGCGCAGGTGCTAAGGTGTTTCGAGGAACTGCCCGAGGATCGGGCGATTGCCGTCCGCCGCGCCTATCTGGACGGGGACACCTATACCGAACTGGCACGCCATTTCGACGTGCCGCTCAACACGATGCGGACCTGGCTGCGCCGCAGCCTGACAAAACTGAGAGACTGCCTGTCGCGATGAGTGAGCAGACCCCATATGACGACGACTCCGTGCTGGCCGCGGAATACGTGCTCGGTCTGCTCGACGGACCCGAGGCGCAGCTTGCGCAGATCCGAATGGCCGAGGATGCCCGGTTCGTCGATCTTGTCCGGGCCTGGGAGGCCGAACTGGCCGGCATCGCCCAGGAGGTCGCGCCGGTCGATCCGCCGCCGCGGGTCCTGGCGGAGCTGCGCCGCGACATCTTCGGCCACCAGGACCGCCGTTGGTGGCAGAAGATCGGCTTGATACCCTCGATCGTGGGGGCGGCCGCCGCCGCGGTTCTGGTGCTGATCGCGGTGGAATTCGGCGTTCTCGACACCGGCGCGCCGCCTGTGCCGGATTACCAGGCCGAACTTGCCGCGGAGGGCAGCGATCTTGTCGTTGCCGCCGCCTACCTGGACGAAAGCGGCGAACTCCTGGTCGATCGCCGCGCGGGGGGTGCCCGCCCCGGCCGCGCGCTGGAACTCTGGCTGATTCCCGAAGGTGCGGCGCCCATCTCGCTGGGGGTTCTGCCCGGGGGCCGCCAGGCCGCGCTGTCAGTGCCGGCTGAAGTGCAGCCGCGGCTGGGCGAGGGCGCGGCGCTGGCAATCTCGGACGAGCCGCCGGGCGGATCGCCCACCGGCGCGCCAACCGGGGATGTGCTCGCCGTGGGGCCGATCACGGCCCTGTGACCGCTGACGGGCATTTTTTTCCGAAACATCTGAAACTAACCGCCGGGTCCTTGCGTGACTTCTGGCATCTCCGGCGATCCTGCCGGGTGCAAAGAAGACGAGGAGGACCGACAATGTCCAACAAGACCATTCTTTCCACCGCCGCTGCCCTGGTCGTGGCATCTGCACCGATGGCCTGGGGCGAAGCCCATGAAATGGCTGGCAACCCAACGGTCGGCGGCGCGTCGATGATGGCCGACATGAACATCATCGAGAACGCGGTGAATTCGCCCATCCACACCACGCTTGTCGCCGCCGTGCAGGCGGCCGACCTGGTCGAGACGCTGCAAGGACCGGGGCCGTTCACGGTTTTCGCCCCCACCGACGCTGCCTTCGACATGATCGCAGACGAGTCGCTCAACGCGCTGTTGCAACCCGAAGCCAAGGCGCAACTGACGCAAATCCTGACCTGCCACGTGATCGGCGCCGAGGCCTTCTCGGATGCCATCGGAGGGATGATCGCCGATGATGGCGGCGCACACCCCGTGGAAACGCTGGGAGGCTGCACGCTCACGGCCGAAATGTCGGGGGACGACATCACCCTGACCGACGAGAACGGCCGCGAGGCGACCGTGACCATTGCCGACGTGGACCAGTCCAACGGCGTCATTCATGTGATCGACCGCGTGATGCTGCCCCGGCAGTAACGGGTGGTGGCCGGGATCTGACTCTCACCCGGTCACAACCCCGTGCGCCACGTCGATCAAAGGTCCCCTCGGCGTGGCGCATACCCTACCTTGTCCAACGACAGTCAACAGGAGGTACCACATGAACCGCCGCGACTTTTCCATCCTGGCCCTGGGCGCTGCGCTTTTCGGTGCGCGCACGGCCCGGGCCGCCGAGGGCGACTTCGAGGTGACGCGCACCGAGGCCGAATGGCGCGACATGCTGTCCGACCTCGAATACCGCGTGATGCGCGAGGATGGTACCGAGCCGGCCTATTCCAGCCCGCTGGACAAGGTCTACGAGCCGGGCACTTATCACTGCCGCGGCTGCGACCAGGCGCTCTATTCCAGCGAGCACAAGTATGACAGCGGCACAGGCTGGCCCAGTTTCTGGCAAGCGCTGCCGGATGCCATCGAGACCAAGCCCGACCGAAAGCTGTTTTTCGTGCGCACCGAGTGCCACTGCGACCGCTGTGGCAGCCATCTTGGCCATATCTTCGACGATGGCCCGGACCCGACCGGAAAGCGGCACTGCCTCAACGGTGTGAGCCTGGTTTTCAAGCCGGCGTGAGACAGGTGACGATTGGTAAACAGTTCTTTTCCAACCGCGCGTCTTTCCGCCCTCATGGTGCCACATTGGTCCGGTGAAACGTCCCGAAAACCGAGGGTGCCAGGCACATGAATGCAAGAACACGTTTCCGGACCGGTCCGACCGAAGGCCAGCGTGCGCGGCTGATTGCCTTTTTCCTGGTCGCGCTCTTCGGGATGATCATGGGCTACCTTGCCGTGCTGCGGTTCAACGATGGCACGGCCCTGGCGGGGGGCTTGAACTGGTACGAAACCTGGATCGTCGTCGCCGCCGGTCTTGGGGGTGTCTCGGCGCTCTGGCTGGCCGGTGATCGCGTCGGCCAGCATGGCCCGAGGACGACGCCGCGCGTCCTGGCCGGCCTGATCTGGGTCAGCCTTGTCGGGGCGATCATTGCGGGGACACTCGCGCTGCCGGTCTACGGCACCATGTTCGCGCCGTTCACACTGGTGGTGACACTGATGACATCGCCCCTGGTGGTCCTGTTCTGGACGGCCTGCATGGGGGCGGTTCACATGTGCATGGTAACCTACCGCAGCGAGCGGGATTCCGTCTTCACGCCGAACCGTCTGACCCCGCCGGACTGCCCGGACAGTCTTCCGCTTCGGGTGCGGGGCCACTTCGGCTGATCCCAGCCGCGGGTCCGTAGATCCCTGAACCCCCCGCTCGCTGCCGCGCCCGGAGCGGTCGCGGGTCGGTCCAGCAACGCGCTATTCCTTGAAGCTGCGGCTGGCCTTGATCTGGTCCCAGGCCCAGACGACCTCGGCGAGCTGCTCCTCCTGGCTGCGGTCGCCGCCGTTCATGTCCGGGTGCAGCACCTTGATCAGCTTCTTGTAGACCTTGCGGATCTCCGACTTGGTCCAGTGATCCTTGGCATCCAGGATCTCGATCGCCTTGCGCTCGGTCGGGGGCAGGCGCCGGGTGCCCTCCACGGACTTGCCGGGGTTCTGGGTGGCCTTCTCGCCCAGCACCTGGTGCGGGTCCTCGATGCCCAACCGGGCCCAGGCGCGCTCTTCGGCGGATTTCTTGAACGACTGCGTGCCGCGTTCCCAGACCCGGTCCTTCTGGGTCTGTTCCTCCATCTCGTCCTCGGTCGAGGTCTCGAAGAAATTCCACTTCAGGTTGTATTCGCGCACATGGTCCTTGCAGAACCAGTAATAGTCATCCAGCGTATCGGGGTTCTTGGGCGCACGGTACTTGCCCGCCTCCTCGCAGCCGGGATGCTCGCAGACCCGGGTCGAGGTCTCGAAGGCCCCCGACATGCCCCGCCGCCCGCGCGGCTTTTTCTTCTTGGACGCCGACACCGAGATGTCGAAACCGAAGGGGTCATCCTTGCGCATACGGTCCACCTTTCCGACTCGGAGCGGTGAGTTTAATCCTCATGACTGGATATTGAAGGGGGGAGGCGAAAATAATGCGGCTTGAACGCGAGATTCGGCACAGCCTGCAAGAGGCTTTCGCACCTGTTCGGCTGGCTGTGATCAACGAAAGCCACCTGCACGCGGGCCACTCGGGCGATGACGGGAGCGGTGAAAGCCACTGGCGTGTGGAGATCGAGGCACCGGCCTTTGCCGATATGTCGCGCATCGCGCGGCACCGCGCGGTTCACGCGGCGCTGGGCCCCGGCATCATGAACCGCATTCACGCGCTGTCGCTGGATATCCGCTGAGCGCCGGATGCGCCGGTCGAAGCTTCTTCGGGCGGCGCGTCGACCGCCCCTGACGGTGGAAGGGCGGCCGCGGTGTCCTCGGGGCCGTTGGGGCTCAGCGGACGGCGAAAGACCAGCAGGTGCCGGAAAGTGGTGGTCCGCCCGGTCAGTCCCTGGCGTTCCTCGACCGGCAGGATATCGGTGCGCATGTAGTCCCAGCCCGCAGCCCCGAAATCGTTCATGACGGTTTCCAGGGCAAGGGCAAAGCGCGCCTCGGCGCCCTTCACACCCTTCGCCTTGTGCCCCTTTCGGGGGGCTGGAACGATCTTGTATTCGTAGGCTTGCATGGCGTTGTCCTGTCTGAACCCGCCCTGATCATAGCCTTGGGCGTGGTCCTGGCCAAGGTGGCCGTCGTGCGTCGCGCCCCGCCGGCTTGGCGGAGGCTCTCAGAGGCCGAGCTTGCCGGCCACGATCTCGTTCACCGCCTTGGGGTTGGCCTTGCCGCCCGTGGCTTTCATCACCTGGCCCACGAACCAGCCCGCCAGTTTCGGGTTTTCCTTCGCTTTCTCGACCTGCGCGGGATTGGCGGCGATCACCTCGTCCACCGCGGCCTCGATGGCGCCGGTGTCGGTGACCTGCTTCATGCCGCGGTCCTCGACGATCCGCGCGGGATCGCCGCCCTCGGTATAGACGATCTCGAAGAGGTCCTTGGCAATCTTGCCGGAAATGTCGCCCTTGCCGATGAGGTCGAGGATGCCGCCCAGCTGCGCGGGGCTGACGGGGCTGTCGGTGATCGCGCGTTCGTCCTTCTTGAGGCGGCCGAACAGCTCGTTGATGACCCAGTTGGCGGCCAGTTTGCCGTCGCGCGCCCCCGAGCCGTCCCCGATGATCGCCTCGAAATAAGCGGCGTTCTCGTGTTCGGCGGTCAGGACGGAGGCATCGTAGTCGCTCAGCCCGAAATCCTTGATGAAGCGCGCCTTCTTGTCGTCGGGCAGTTCGGGCAGGGTGGCGGCGATCTCGTCCACCCAGGCCTGTTCGATTTCCAGCGGAAGCAGGTCGGGGTCGGGGAAGTAGCGGTAATCATGCGCCTCTTCCTTGGAGCGCATGGACCGCGTCTCGCCCTTGTCGGGATCGAAAAGCCGGGTTTCCTGCACGACCTTGCCGCCGTCTTCCAAGAGCGCGATCTGGCGGCGGGCCTCGTAATCAATGGCCTGCTGGATGAACCGCATGGAATTCATGTTCTTGATCTCGCAGCGGGTGCCCAGGTGGCCGAAATCCTGGGTATCCATGTAGCGTTCGTAATCGCCGGGCCGACAGACCGAGACGTTCACATCGGCGCGCAGGTTGCCCGATTGCATGTTGCCCTCGCAGGTGCCCAGGTAGCGCATGATCTGGCGCAGCTTGACGATATAGGCGGCGGCCTCCTCGGGGCCTCGAATGTCCGGGCGACTCACGATTTCCATCAGGGCGACGCCGGTGCGGTTGAGGTCCACGAAGGACATGTGCGGGTCCATGTCGTGGATCGACTTGCCCGCGTCCTGTTCCAGGTGGATGCGCTCGATGCGCACACGGCGCGCCGTGCCGTCGCCCATTTCGACCAGCACGTCGCCCTCGCCCACGAGCGGGTGGTAGAGTTGGGAAATCTGGTAGCCTTGGGGCAGGTCGGGGTAAAAGTAGTTCTTGCGGTCGAAGGCCGAGGCGAGGTTGATCTCGGCCCGCAGGCCCAACCCGGTACGCACGGCCTGGGCGACGCAGCCCTCGTTGATCACCGGCAGCATGCCCGGCATCCCGGCATCCACGAAAGCGACGTTGGAGTTCGGCTCGGCGCCGAACTGCGTCGAGGCCCCCGAAAAGAGCTTGGCCCGCGTGGCGACCTGGGCGTGTACTTCCATGCCGATCACCAACTCCCAGCTGCCGGTGGCGCCAGAGAGCGTCTTGGGCTTGGGGGCGTCATAGGTCAGGTCAAGCATCGCGGGGCCTCTTCAAGCTGGTACGAGGCCCGTTTAGGTCAGCCGCGACAGGCTGGCAAGAGGACCCGGAGGCTAGAAACGCAGCAGCGGCCGGCGCGTCGCCTTGATCAGGCTGACCGTCTGGCTGCCTTCCTCGCCCAGGGCCAGCGTGGCGCGGCGGAGCACCTCGATCCCCTCTTCCGAGGTCTCGGGCAGGGCGCTGGGCGCGATGGGTTCGCCCACGGTGACGACATAGGGCTGATCGGCCTTGTTCAGCGTCTCGTGGAACAGGGTGATGTCCTTGAGCGAGGAATGCAGCACGTCAAAGAGGTAGAACAGCACCGAGTTGCGCGCGCGCATGTTCACCGGGATCACCGGCAGGTCGAACTTGCGTGCCAGCATCGCCGCCGAGGGCATCCAGGGACGTTCGTGCAGTTGCAGGCCACGCCGCTGGGCCAGCCGCCCCGACGGGAACATGACGCCGAGCCGTTCGTCGCGCACGGCCCGGCGCATGTAGGCCATGGTCTCGCGGGTCTTGCCGTGGCTGCGCCGGTCCTTGCGCCATTCGACGGGGGCGATCATGTCCTCCATCTGGGGCATCACCGAAAGGATGTCCTTGTTGGCGAAGTAGAAGGCATCCGGCCTGATCTGCGCCAGCAGCCCGTGCAGGATGATGCCGTCCGCGATCCCCGTGGGGTGGTTGGCCACGATCAGCGCGGGGCCATTGGCGGGAATGTTGTCCAACCCGCGGGCGGTGACATGCTTGCCGAGAAGATGAAACATCTCGTCCATGATGGTGGCGCTGGGGGCGTCGCGCAGGGCGGTCGCGATCTCGACGGTGCGTTCATACGACAAGGCCCGGTCCAGCACCTTGCGGGCCAGCGCGGTTCCGGGCCGGTCGGCGAAAAGCCACGGCGCGCGGTCCTCGATCAACGGGTCGATACGATCTTTCATGGCCTCAACCTTCATCACGAACGGGTGACGATTCCACGACATACTAGCATATCGCGGCAATTCGGCGCGCTTTCGCCCGTTTTCAACCCGGAATCAAGGAAAAGGGATGCCGCTCGTGCGCGATTCCGGCCTGGTCCAGCGCGGTGGCCAGCGCCTCTGCCGGGGCGTGCAGTTCCGGCGGCAGGCGGTGCAGGCGCCCGTTGATATCGACGATTGTCAGGCGAATCCCCATGTCCATCCGCCGGTCGATGCGCAGATGCCCGATGTCGGCCGCGTCCATCGCGCCGTTGCTGCGCCCCGTTTCCCAGGTCATGCGGTCGGGGTAGATGGTCAGCCGGACCTGCCGGTCGGCGATCCAGTCGACAAGCGCGGGCAGGGCGAACAGCCCGAACAGCCCGGCCCAGATCAGGGACAGGTCGATGGCCCGGACGGCCAGCGCCAGCCCGCCCCAGATCGCCAGCGCGAGCACGAGGTTCAGCGGGCGGCGCCCGCGGCGCCCGAAACTGGCGATCGGGGTGTCGCTGACCATCAATCAGACCCCTTGAGCATCCGCTGGACCATCTCGGCGCTGTCGCGTGACAGGTCGGGCTTGGCGCCGAGCCCTTCCAGAACCTTCTTTATCCGGGCCTGCCGGTCCGTGTCGTAACGGCGCCAGGTCTCGAAGGCGGTGCTGATCCGCGCGGCGGTCTGGGGGTTGATCGCGTCGAGCTTGCCCAACCAGTCGCCGAGCAACCTGTAGCCCTTGCCGCCGGGCGCATGGAACCCTGCCGCATTGGCCGACAGGCTGCCGAAGACGGCGCGGAACCGGTTGGGGTTTTTCCAGGTGAAGTCAGGGTCCCGGGTCAGGGCCTCGGCGATGTCGGCCGCCCGGTCCGGTGCGGCACGGGCCACTTGCAGGCCGAACCACTTGTTCATCACGAGGCGGTCATGCTGCCATTGGTCCCGGAAAGCGCGGGTTTCGGAGTCGCCCTTGCCGATGGTCAGAAGGCAGGCCAATGCCGCAAGTTGCTGCGTCATGTTGTCGGCCCGTGCGAATTGCGTTGCCGCCATCTTGCCACCGTCCAAACGGCTGACCAGTGCCAGAACCGCATTGCCAAGGCTGCGCTGCCCGGCGCTTTTCGCATCCGGGCTGAAGGGGCCGGTCTGCGCCATGTCGGCAAGCAGGCCGGGCAGGGTGTCCTTCATGTGCCGGGCCATGGCCAGCACCAGTGTGTCCAACGCGCCGTGGATCGCCGTGGGGTCGGGGGTGTGCCCCCGATCGTAAAGGGCCTGGGCCAGGTCGTCCTGCGACGGCAAGCCCAGCACCAGCGCACGAAAGGCGGGGTCAAGCCTGTCATCGCGCAGCATGGCCCGCACGGCGTCAAGGTAGGCCATGTCCGGGGCGGCGCCCGCGCTGACCATGCGGCACAGCAGGTCGCGGGCAAAGGCGCGCCCGGCTTCCCACTTGTTGAACGGGTCCGTGTCATGAGCCATCAGCAGGGCGCGCGTTGCATTGTCGGTGTCCTGCGACAGGATCACGGGCGCAGAGAAATCCCGCAGGATCGAGGCGACAGGCCGGGCCGGCAACCCTTCGAAGGCAAAGCTCTGTTTGGCCTGCGTCATTTCCAGAACCCGGGTGGGCAGCACTTCGTCACCCCCGGGGGTCAGCAGTCCCATGGCGATGGGGATCACCTGCGGACGCTTGTCGGGCTGTCCGGGGGTCGGAGGCGTATGTTGTGTCAGATGCAGGTGAAAGATGCCATCTTGCCACTCCTCTGTCACGGACAGTCGGGGCGTGCCGGCCTGGGAATACCAGCGTTTGAACTGCGACAGGTCGCGGCCGGTCGTGTCCTCGAAGACCTTGAGCCAGTCTTCCATCGTGCAGGCCTGGCCGTCATGGCGTTCGAAGTAGAGATCGAGCGCGCGCGAATAGGCTGCATCCCCCACGAGACGCTTGAGCATTCCGATCACCTCGGCGCCCTTCTCGTAGACGGTCGCGGTGTAGAAGTTGTTGATCTCAATATAGCTTTCGGGCCGGACCGGGTGGGCGAGCGGGCCATTGTCCTCGCGGAACTGGCGGGCGCGCAGGGCGATGACATCGTCGATCCGCTTGACCGCGTGACTGCGCTTGTCGCCGGTGAACTGCTGGTCGCGGAACACCGTCAGCCCCTCTTTCAGACACAATTGGAACCAGTCGCGGCAGGTGATGCGGTTGCCGGTCCAGTTGTGGAAGTATTCATGTGCGATGATCGCCTCGATACGCTCGAAATCGGCATCGGTGCTGGTGTCGGCGCTGGCCAGAACGCAGGAGGAGTTGAAGATGTTCAGCCCCTTGTTCTCCATCGCGCCCATGTTGAAATCGTCCACGGCGACGATGTTGAACATGTCCAGATCGTATTCGCGGCCATGGGTCCGCTCGTCCCAGTCCATCGACGCCTTCAGCGCTTCCATCCCCCAGGCGCATTTGCCTTCGTCGCCGGGACGGACCCAGAGGTTGAGGTCCACGGTTCGGCCCGACCGGGTGGTGAAGCTGTCGGAATGCGCCACCAGATCGCCCGCCACGAGCGCGAAGAGATAGGCCGGCTTGGGCCACGGGTCGTGCCATTCGGTGAACCCGTCGCCCGCCGCGCCGGGATTGCCGTTGGACAGCAAGACGGGCAGGTCGCTTTCGATGCGCACGGTGAAGGGGGCCATGACGTCGGGGCGGTCGGGGTAATAGGTGATGCGGCGAAACCCCTCGGCCTCGCACTGGGTGCAGAACATCGCATTCGACAGGTAAAGCCCCTCCAGCGCGGTGTTCGCGGCGGGGTTGATCTCGACCTCGGCTTCCCAGGTGAAAGGCGCGTCGGGCACCGCGCAGGTCAGGCCCGCATCGGTCATCTCGGGATGGACGGTCGCGCCGTCGATGCGTGCCCACTTGAGGTCCAGCCCCTCGCCGTCGAGCGCGAATGGGCCGGGCGCATCGCGATTGGGGCTGAAGCGGATGCAAGAGATCACTCGCGTCGCCTCCGGGTCCAGCCGGAAGGTCAGGTGCACCTCGTCCACATGATAGCCGAAGGGTCGGTAGTCGTTCAGGCGGATGGTCCGGGGGGCAGCGTCTTTCATGCGGTCTCCTGTCTGGGGCACAGGTCAGCCTAGGCCCGCCCCGTCTGAGCGGCAAGTCTTGGCGGGCGGGCGCGCCGCGTTACATCCCGCCCCATGCATGTGGTCTGGTTCAAACGGGATCTGCGCGTCAGCGATCACGCGGCCCTCGCGGCGGTGCCCTCGGGTGCGCCGGTCCTGCCGCTCTACGTCGTTGAAACGGATTACTGGGCCGGGCCGGACACCTCGGCGCGTCAGTGGGACTTCACAGCCGAATGCCTTGCCGTGCTGGGGGCCGACCTTGCGCGGCGGGGCGCGTCGCTTTGCGTCCGAAACGGCGACGTGGTGGCCGTGCTCGAAGACCTGCACCGCCAGCGCCCGATCACGGCCCTGCTCAGCCACGAGGAAACCGGCAACGGCTGGACCTACGCCCGGGATCGCCGCGTTGCCGACTGGGCGCGCGGCGCGGGCGTGCCCTGGCGCGAATTCCCGCACTCGGCGGTGGTGCGGCGGCTGGACACGCGCGACCGCTGGGCATCGCGCCGCGAGGCGGTGATGCGCGCCGAGGTCATCCCGGCGCCGACCCGGCTGGCCGGGGTCGCGGAGCCCTCCGACCCGCTGCCCGTCGCGGACGATCTCGGCCTGCCGCCCGATCCCTGCCCGGGGCGCCAGACCGGCGGACGGCCCGCGGCGCTGGACCTGCTGGACAGCTTTCTGAACACGCGCGGCCAGGACTATCGCCGCGCCATGTCCTCGCCGCTGGCGGGGGCCGAGGCCTGCTCGCGCCTGTCGCCGCATTTCGCGCTGGGCACGCTGACGGTGCGCGAGGCGGTGCAGGCCACCGCGCGGCGCCAAGCGGAGGTCCGCACGGCCGGGCGGCGCGATGGCTGGGCGGGGTCGCTCAAGTCCTTTCAGAGCCGCCTCGCCTGGCGCGACCACTTCATGCAGAAGCTGGAGGATGAACCGGCGTTGGAATGGCGTTGCCTGCACTCTGCCTACGAAGGCCTGCGCGAGGATGATCCGGATTTGCGCGCGGCCTGGGCCGAGGGGCGCACCGGCCTGCCTTTCGTCGATGCCTGCATGCGTTCGTTGATCCATACCGGCTGGCTGAACTTCCGGATGCGGTCGATGCTGATGGCGGTGGCCTCGTACCACTTCTGGCTGGATTGGCGGGCGACGGGTGAACACCTGGCGCGGCTCTTCACCGATTACGAGCCCGGCATCCACTGGAGCCAGGTGCAGATGCAATCGGGCACCACCGGCATGAACACGGTGCGCATCTACAACCCCGTCAAACAGGGCCACGACCAGGACCCGACCGGTGCCTTTACGCGGGCCTGGGTGCCGGAGCTGGCCCCGGTCCCGGATGCGCTTTTGCAGGAACCCTGGCGCTGGGACGGCGCGGCCGGGCTGGCCTATCCCGCCCCGGTGGTCGATGTCGCATCCGCCGCGCGTGCCGCGCGCGAAAAGGTATGGGCGGTGCGGCGTGGCGGGGGCTTTCGCAACGAGGCCGTGCGGCTGGTCGAAAAGCACGCCAGCCGCAAGGACCGGGCAGGCCGCTTCGTCAGCGACCGCGCCCCGCGCCGAAAACGGACGGCGACGGACACCCGCCAGTTGAGGATGGACCTGTGATGGCCCGCATGCGTCGCAAATCCGACCTGCCGCAAAAGACCTGCGCCGGCTGTGGCCGCCCCTTTACCTGGAGGCGCAAATGGGCGCGGCACTGGGAACAGGTGCGCTACTGCTCTGATCGCTGCCGCAAGGTCAGGGGCGCAAGATGACGGGCAGCCGGGCCCTGCCGCGCAGGCCCAGCCGTTTCAGCATGGGCAGGGTCTCGGCCGGTTCGGCCAACCTGGCATCGGGGAAACGGTCGAATAAGCTTTGCGCGGCGATCTGCGCTTCGGTCCGGGCCAGCTGCATGCCCAGGCAAACATGGGTGCCATGGCCGAAGCCCAGGTGCCGGTTGGGTTTGCGATCTGCCTGGAAGGCATGCGGACAGGAAGCATGCGTGCTGTCCCGGTTGGCCGCGATCAGCAAGGGCACGACCCGGTCCCCGCGCTGCAGCGCCTGCCCGCCCAGCGTCACCGGGCGGGTGACGTGGAAGGCATTGGTGAACATGACCGGCGCGTGAAAGCGCATGACCTCCTCGATGAAGAGCGGCCAGGCCGCAGGGTTGGACTGGAGTGTCGCGCGCAGCTCTGGCGCCTGCAGCAAGGTGGAAATGGCATTGCCGATCAGATGGGTGGTGGTGTCGAAGCCCCCGATGAAGAGCGCCACGACCATGGCGAGCAATTCATCATCCGAGAGCGTCTCGGGGTCGCCGTCATGCACCCGTACCAGATCGCCGATCAGACCTTCGCGGCCCCCTGCGCGCCGCACCCGCTCGAAATCCGCGCGAAAATGGTGCGACAGGCGCCGCAGCCCCGGCACCGCGCGAAAGAAGCCCGGCACGCTGGCCACCGATCCCACTGGTGTCACGCACCGGATCACCTTCTCGCGGTCGTCCTCGGGAATGCCCAGGACCTCGCAGATGGCCAGCAGGGGCAGGCGACGGTTGTAGCCGGCCACCAAGTCCACGGGCCGGTCGGTGGGCAGATCGTCCAGAAGCGCGGCCACCATGGCCTCAAGCCGTGGGCGCACCCGGTCGATGCCGATGCTGGAAAACCCCGGCGCCGCGAGCCGCCGCAGCCGCGCGTGTTCGGCACCGTCCAACATGGTGACATTGCGAAACAACGGGTGGATGAAGCGCGGCACCCACCAGAAGAACCGCTCGGGGGGCGGATTCCCAGCTGTCGTGGGATTGCGGCAGAAGGTGGCGGCATCGTCCAGCACACGGTGCGAGTCCTCGTGCGTGGTGGTTGTCCAGACCTTTCCCAGTATGGGCAGACGCAAGCGTACCAGCCGCCCCGTTTTCTGCAGCTCGTCAACCAGGGACGCCGGGTCCTTGAGAACCTCCTGGGCGTGAAGATCGGGTCGCATGATCTTGCAATCCTCGTATGGCTGGTTGTCCGCGCCTGTCCGTGGTCCTGTGCACAGGTGCAGGGCTCACCCGGCTTTGCAATCTACCGCATCTCTCATATTTAGGGGACAGTAGAACAAGGATAAAGACATGGCTCGACCGGTTGTCGGCATCATTGGCAACGCGCACCTCATCAACGACGAATACCCCGCCCACGCGGGGGGCACGATGAATTCGACCGCCATTTCCCGCGTGGCCGGCTGCCTGCCGATGATCATTCCGCCCGATCCGGGACTGGTGCAGGTGGATGAATTGCTGGAGACCTGCGACGGCTTCCTGCTGACCGGGGGGCGGCCCAATGTTCATCCCGCGGAATACGGCGAACCCCCGACCGAGGCGCATGGCACCTTCGACCGTTGCCGCGACGCCATCACGCTGCCGCTGGTGCGCGCCTGCGTTGAACGCGGGCAGCCGGTTCTTGGGGTCTGCCGCGGCTTCCAGGAGGTCAATGTCGCCATGGGCGGGACGCTGTACCCGGAGATCCGCGATCTGCCCGGCCGCGATAATCACCGGATGCCGCCAGACGGTACGCTGGAAGAGAAATTCGGCCTGCGCCATGTTGTAACGCTGAGCGAGTCCGGTCCCTTCGCGCGGCTATTCGGCGCGCAGGAGGTGCTGACAAACACGCTGCACGGGCAGGGAATCAAGGACCCGGGCGCGCGCATCGTCATCGACGGGCATGCACCCGACGGCACGCCCGAGGCGCTTTTCGTGCGCGATGCACCCGGGTTCACGCTGTCGGTGCAGTGGCATCCGGAATGGAACGCGGAGCAGGACCCGGTCTCGCGTCCGCTTTTCGATGCCTTCGGCGCGGCGTGCCGCGCATGGGCCGGCCGCGATCGCGTGGTCCTGCGACGCGCCTGAGCGACCGATGGGTCCGGCGCCGTGCGGAGCAACCACGAAAAAGTGCCGGCTGCGCTTATCCGGTCGAGTGTGTCGTGAGTGCATCAAGGCGCCCCGCTTTCGCGCCATTTCGCAGGCGACCGGTTGATTGGCCCGGTCTGCGGGCAAATGGTTGACGCAACGTTACTCGGGGCGACTCCGGTATCGAGGCGTTCGGCCACTGGCGGCCGATATCGGCCGTGGGTCCACCCTGAACGATTGGTACAGTCTATTTGTAGGGGGTTAAAGACATGAAGAACTTTGCACGACTTCTGACAACATCGTCGGCCGTTGCGCTCGGCGTGCTGGCCGCGGGCGCCGCGGCGCAGGACTCATCCACGGCGAACCTGATCTTCGCGGTCGACGAATCCGGGTCCATGGCAGGTGAGCACAATTTTCTTTCCGGTTTCGCAAGCGATGTCGACACCGCGCTTTCTGGATCGGGCTTTTCGACCGTGAACTTCGGCCTCACCGGGTATGGCGGCGGTGGTTCGGGGAATCTTGGGCGAACGATCGATGTTGATGGCGCCTTGTTCGGAGACGCCGCCTCCTTCGCCACGGCGACGGGCAATCTGGTGACGAGCGGATCGGATGAGGACGGCTGGGCCGCCATCGACTTCGTGCTGAACACCTACACCATCCCGTCCGGCGAAAGCACCACGATCATCCTGGTCACGGATGAACCGCGCATCCCCGAAGTGCCAGCGCTGTCTTACGGTGATGTGGAGGCGGACCTCGATGCCGCCGGCGTCAACCTGATCTCGGTCGTGGACGCGCGTTTTGAAGACGCGACTGGCACCGAGGCCATCGCCACCGACGGGGCCACCGCCTACGTTCAGGATGGCACCGGATTTACCACTGCCCCCTTCGGCAGCGTGACCGGCGCGGACGGCTCTACCGAGGCCGACTACATCGACCTGGCCTTTTCCACCCCCAACGGGTGTGCGGCAACCCTCAACGAGTTGCGCGATGGCGGGGACGCTGCGACGGCGTTTTCCGCCGTGCTGCTGGAGTGCCTGACCATCGCCGCGTCCGGCGGTGGCGGAACCCAGACCGTTCCGCTGAACCAGTATCGCGACACCACCAAGACAGTCATGGACAACCACCGGGCGCAGGTGCGCCGCATGGCCTACGGGATCGGGGTCGATTTCGCGTCCGAGGGCGCGCAGGTCAGCATGAGCACGCGCGATCAGAGCACGGCCTTCGACATGGGCGGGCTGCGCGGTTACTTCGCGGTGACCGGGTATCAGGGTGAGATCGACGCCTTCGAAAACAATGCAGGGCTGGACTATGACGGGCGCGGCTTCATCCTGGGCATCGACCGGACCGGGGACCACGCCGCGGGCCATCTGCGCTACGGCATGTCGCTCGGGTTCGATTCCATCGGCGCGGACCTCGAGGCATCGCAGGGGTCGCTCGATACCGAAAGCACAACCCTGCAGGTCTATGCGGCCTACCGGCAAGCCGAGGGACCTTATGCCCTGGGGCACATGCAATTCGCCTTGCACGATTTCACCAACACCCGGATCGACGGGGGAACATCGCACGTTGGCACACCGGACGGGCGTTCTTTCGGGACCGAGGTCGAGACCGGCTACGGGATGACGCCGATTGCCCTTGGCGACGACGGACCGGGAGCGGCGATGTTGCAAATGACGCCCTTTGCCGCGATCGGCTATGAGCGTCATGCCGTCGATGGCTACACCGAGAGCAACAACGGCGTGACCGTCGCGGATTTCGACGAGGATGCCGTCTATGCGCGGGCCGGGCTGAGAAGCGAATTCGACGTCACCCATGCCGGAACCCGGTTTTACGGTGCGCTCGAAATCTCGGCCACGGATCGTCTCGACGGCGAGACGAGAGCCGTCCCGTTGAACGGCGGGCTCGACTCGGCCGTGATCACCTCGGGCGATGACCGTCGCGTCGATGTGCGGTTCGAAACGGGGGCCGAGATCAACGAAAACAGCCGCGTGTTCCTGAACCTTGACGGCGGCTATTCCGACCACGCCGAACAGTACGCGGCAACGGCCGGTTTCGAGATGAGGTTCTGACAGGTCTTGCCGTCGCCCCTCGCCAAGGAGGGGCCGTCGGACGGGTCGCGACGAAGATCGGCGCCCGTGGGCAAGCCCCGGGCGCCTGTTCCCCTCGGGACATTTGAACGGGGGCGTCAAGGCGGTGGGTTCACGTCGCGGCAGACCGGTGTCGTGTCCGCCCCACGAGCGGGAAACCGAACCGCTGGGGCCTGGTTCAGTCGCGGATCAGGCGTGCCTCGTGTGCCTTCAGGCAGCGCCGGGCCGTCTGGCCGTATTGCGTCAGGTCGCTGCGCAGGGCCGGAAACAGGGTGAACAGCTCTTCGCGCGCGGGGTCGCCCAGGGCGCCAACGCCGTAGCTGCCAGGGTGGAAGCTCTCGGTCGGGGTGCCATCGGCAAAGACAATCTCGTGTTGGTCCAGCAGGAAATGGACATAGGTGACCGTGCCGCCCTCGACGCGGCTCACGGCAAGGTCATCGACAAGGTGATTGGCCGCCACCAGCACCTCGGACTGGCCAAAGAGAAGCTCTGCCCGATAGCCCTGGAACAGCACCCTGTGCTGGGGTGAGACCAGCAGCTCGGTTTGCAGGCCGGGCAAAACCCGTGGCGCGATGCGCACCGGCGCCAGCGCGCCTGTTGCGGCCACCGTACGCGCCTCGATCCAGCGGACCGGTTGCAGCCCGTGGTCGCGCGTGATCACCATGTCCCCCTTGTTCAGCTGCTCGACCGGTACGGCCCCGCGCGCCGTCGCGATCCGTGTGCCGGGGGTGAAGCAGATGATGTTCTCGATCCCGTCGAAGGTCAGGACCGTACCATCATCCAGCGTGACCGAACCGTCCTGGCTGGTGTTGCCGCTGGCGTTGGTAAAGGTGTTGTCGATGGACAACGTCGAGAGATCGGCCAGGTCACCAAGTTGCAGCGTGTCGCCGCCACCAAGGATTTCGCCGGTGCCGCCGCCGTCAATGGTGATCGGGCCGTTGCCGGCTTCGCCAAGGTCCTCGAGGACGAAGGTGTCGTTGCCGTCGCCGCCATCTGCCGTGTCGCCCTCGGCGAAGGCGAGACTGTCGTCGCCCTCGCCGCCGGCCAGGCTGTCCGCCCCCGTTCCGCCGTCGAGCGTGTCATCGCCCGCGCCGCCGTCGAGCGTATCGTCGCCTGCCTCGCCGAAAAGGGTGTCGATGCCGGCGGTTGTCCCCGGGCCGATGATGAGGGCGCTGCTGGCCAGGTCCTCGGATGCGCCGCTGGGCGGGGTGACGCTGCCCGAGATCACTTCACCGCCCGCGTTTTCCCAGTGGCGGACCTCGATCGTGTAAACCTGCCCGGCCTGGAGTGTCACCGTGCCCGAATTGGTCGTCGGGGCCTGGTGGCCGTCGTTGTCCATGAAGGTGCCGGTCGTGCCATCCTGGTCCCAGGTCAGAGGGTCGCCGTTGCCGTCGAGAATCCGGATGGTGGACCCATCGTCGGAGGTGGTCGAGAACGTGTGGGTGCCGGTTTCGGAGGCCTCGAGCTGCGAGGTGTAGATGACGCCGAAGTCGTCGGGGTCGCCGGTGGTGCCGCGCGCGCCGTTGACCAGCCCTCTGGAGTCGAAATCGCCGGTCTCGCCGCTTTCCACGAGCGTTCCGGATTCGATGTCGAATGCCTGTCCGTCCGCCGAGGTGAAATCGCGGTCATAGACTTCGTATGTCCATTGGCCGACAGCGCCGGTCCCGTCTCCTTCGATCGTGTCATTGCCGGCGCCGCCGTAGATCTCGTCATCGCCCGCGCCGCCCGAGATCGTGTCGTCCCCGGGGACATCGGGCACCGTGTCGAAATGCACATCGCTGAGCCAGATCCCCTGCGTGCCGTCCTGTCCGTTGGCATAGTTGATCTCGATGCTCGAAACCGGACCGGCGATTTCCACGAGGGCCGAGCCGCCGGCCTCGTCGAAGTCCTCTGCAACCTCGTCGGCGGTGATCGTGTTACCTGACAGGGTGTCGCCGCCATCGAGCGTGAAGGACACCGGAACCAGGTTGCCATCCGCGTCGTAGGCATTGACCGTCACGATGTCGGTATGGTTTCCGATTCCCCAGTCGATGTCGTTCAGACGGAAACTGACGTTTTCAACATCATCGGTCACGCTGCCCGATGCGGCCGCGAAGTCTATCGTCGTGGTCGAGGTCGCGCCGTCGCCATTGCCAAAGAGCAAGACGTTGGAGTTGCTGTCGAAGGGGTCGCCGGCGTCGGTGTAGACCGTGTCCGTCGTTTCGACGTTGAACGTCGCGTTATTGTCGCCGTCATCGCGAAAGGACACGGTAACGTCGATTTCACCAGTGTTCTGCGTGAAGCCGGCCGAGATATCCGCACCGTCCGCGCCTTCGTCGGCCCAGGTCAGGACCTCGCTGGGGGCGGTGCCACTGTTGCCGGGCTCGAAATCGCCGTAAATCGTGTCGTTGCCCGCGTCGCCCCGGATCGAGTCATCACCGAATCCGGCGATCACGGTGTCGTCGCCTGCCCCGGCCTCGATCACGTCGGCAAGGCCGTCAGCGCCGTCGACCAGGTCGCCTTCGGGGTCGCCCGTGTAGGCGGCGTCGATCATGTCATTGCCGCTCGTGCCCTCGACCGTGCCATCCTGCGGAAAGAAACCGTCGTTGAAATCCGCGTAGTTGAAGACCGGGTCGCCTGAGTTGGCGTCCGGGTTGCTGTCATAGGCGATGACTTCGTAGCTGGTATTCGGGTCGAGGGGCTTTTCCGACAGGGTATAGCTTCCCGCGGCATCACCGTCCTCGACATCGAATTCGACGATCTGGAATTCCTCTCCGGTGTTCAGGTCTCGGACTGTCCAGGCCCTTTCGGCATCCGCATCCGACCCGGTCGAGCTTTGGCCGCCAACAGTCACATCCGCGGTGGCGCTTTCGTTGCCGTTGGAGTCGTCGTCGAGCGTCTGGCCTTCGATCCCCGGTTCGGTGTCGGTGATCGTGGCGCTGCCCGTGGCGGTCGCAGGGCCGGTCCAGGTAAAGGTATCCCCGGTCCCCGTGGGGATGATGGACATCGGGTCAACATCGTAGAACAGAATTTCATTCGTCGGCATTTCCAGCCCCTTGAGATGTTGCGCGCGCGCCCTGGACGATACATCGCGACGGGCCTACCGGTGGTTTCTGCAGATCGGGTTAAGGGAACAATTCGTCACAATTTCGATGCGACCCGTCCAATTTGCGGGCATTTGCGGCAATGCCTTGGCAGGGCGCCGCAATGTTGCCAGGATTTCCACGCCCCGGCGCGGTCCGATGCGCTGATACGGCCTCGACATTCAAAAATGTGAATGGAATATTCCACGCAGCCCGACGAACGGTGCATACGGTTTCTATATGAGGACCCCAATGCCACGACAAGCCCATTCACCCCCGGTTTCCATCCGGTGTCCCGAAGGCGGCTCCGGCCCGCGTCCGCAGAAGGGCAGGCACCGATTGGCACCAGGTAGCGTGGTTGCCGCATGACCGCCCTGCGCTGGATCGACATTCCGCCGGTGTGGCTGGCGCTGGCGTTGGCCGCCGCTTGGCGGCTGGGCCAGTGGCGTCCCTTTGGCCTGTCCTTTGGCGGAGACTGGATCGGCTTGCCGGGCGGGCTGTTGGTGGGGGCGGGACTGGTGCTGATGGCCCTTGCCGTGGCCGAGATGCGGCGCCAGGGTACCACGGTCATACCGCACATGGAGGCCGAACACCTGGTGCAGACGGGCATCTTCAAGCGGACGCGCAACCCCATTTACCTGGGCGATACACTGGTCCTGGGGGGGCTGATCCTTTACTGGGACGTGCCGCTGGCGCTGCCGTTGATTCCGCTCTTCGTCTGGATCATCGAACGCCGCTTCATCCTGCCCGAGGAAAAGCGCCTGCGCCGCAAGTTCCGGCAGGATTTTTTCCGCTATACCCAGAAGACCCGCCGCTGGCTGTGACGCGCGGGGCGTCTTGTCGGAAATGGACGCATTGGTGTCGCACCGGCTTGAGAAATGATGTTGCGCGCGATAGGCACGCTTAACTGCCTTAACGAAAAGGGGGACTGGCCCGTGAAAATCGGTGCACCTAAGGAGATCATGGAGGGCGAGAACCGGGTCGCGATGACCCCGGCCTCGGCCAAGGACCTGCAGAAGCTCGGTTATGACTGCGTGATCGAGACCAAGGCCGGCGCGGCCGCGGGGTATTCGGACGCAGACTACAAGGACGCCGGGGTCGAAGTCGTCAAGACCGGCGCCGCGCTCTGGAAGTCTTCTGATATTGTTGCGAAGGTTCGTGTTCCGACGGAGACGGAGCTTAAGCGGCTTCGGGCGGGGCAGACGCTGATCACCTTTTTCAACCCTTCGGAGAACGAAGAGGGTCTGGAACTGGCGAGGTCCAAGGGC
>NZ_DATFIP010000036.1:0-6004 GCF_035270045.1 Salibaculum sp. | reverse complement strand
GCCCATGCCGACCTGCCCCCCGAGGAACGCCGCGCGCGCATCCGCGACACGCTGGTCGCGGAATACCTGATCGATTATTACTATGGCCGCGAAACAGGCCTGCTGTCGCGCCCCGTGCTGGACGCGCTGGACGATGCGCGCCGGCAGGTCCTGTTCCAGGTCTTCGCGCAGTCACAGTTCACCCCGCCGCAGATCACGCAGGCCGAGATCGACGCCTTCGCCGAAGAGAACCCGGCGCTGTTCGACGACCGCCGTAGTTACCGCTATGCCCGGCTGGCCCTGTCGGGCGGTGCGGCCGACCGTCGCGCCGAAATGCAGGCCCGGGCCGAAACCATACTTGCACGCTCCGCCCCGGACCTTGCGGCGCTGGAGTCGCTGGCGGCCGAGGCGCGTGACGCCGGGCTCGACGTGGCGCTGGACACCGCCTGGACCCCGTCCGAGGCCCTGCCGCCCACGCTGCGGGACAGGCTGGCCGGGATGGCACGTGACGAGGCCCGGCTGGACACCCGCGAGGCGGGTGGATCGGTCAGCGTCCTGCGGCTCTACGACGCGCAGCCCCTTCCCACCACGCCCGACACCCTGCGCGAGCGGATCGATCAGCGCCTTGTCGCCCAGGCCTACCAGGCGCATCGCGCGGCCCTGATCGACCAGTTGGCACAACAGGTGCTGGCCCCCGGCGACAGCACCGACGAAACGGGCCCCGGGATGGCCGAAGCCCCGGTTGCAGAGGGCACCGGCGCCGAGCGCATCACGCCCCCGCCGCGCGGCACCGTGGTCTGGTCCGCCGAACCGGCGCTGCCGCGCGAGGTGCGGCTGGCAGCGCTTTTCCTCGCGGCGCTATCGGGCACGGGGGCGGGCTTTGCGGCGGTGGCCTGGGCAGGGCGCGTGCGCGCGCAGTATCCGCTGGTCGTGCGCAACAGCCCCTTCGTGCCGGTGCTGAAAAAACGCGGCCCTGCAACGGTGCTGGCCGGGGTGATCCTTGCGGCTCTGCTGGCCGGGGCCGTGCCGGCCCTGCCCGTCGCGCTACGCACCCTCGGAAACGGCACCACACTTGTCCTGCTGGCAGCGGGCGCGGCCATTGCAGCGGCCATGATGGTGGTCTGGCGGATACGTGCCCGGCGCACCCTCGAGTTGTCCATTTCCGAGGTCCGCGAGGTCCATTCCGACCAGGAAATGGCAGACGACATCGCCCGGCTGAGGCAGGGATCGGGCGGAGTGTTGGCCGCGGCGCTGACCCTCCTGATCCTATACGCGGCGGCGCTGGTGCTGGTTCTGGACATCCCGCCCGGCCTGTCATGACGGCGCAGGCAATGCTGGTCCGGTTGGAACGCCTTCCGGGAGGATGGCGCGGAGCGTTGGCGCTGGTGCTGGTGGTCCAGCTCATCCTCCTGCGCGAGATTAGCGAGGGTCGCTTCCTCCTGCTGCTACGCGGCGGAGAGACTGTCGCGCCTCTGTGGTATCTCCACACCGCAAGCAAGATCACCCTGCTGGCCGGGGGTGCGGTGATCGTCGCGGCGCTGGTCGAGCGGCGCCTCATCGGCCCCCCGCCGCTGTCTTCCCGCGCGCGTGTGGCCTTGGCGGGCCTGCATGGCGCGGCATTTTTGGTCCTGCTGGGTCTGATCCCGAGCCTGCCACTGGGCTGGCGCGGCAGCATGATGGCCGACCTTGCGCACTGGCGCTACGCCGCCGTCTCTGGCGCCTTCCTCCTATGGCAGGGCACCGCACTGCTGCTGATCGCGCCAAGGCGATTGCTGGCCGGGATGAGCACGCGGGCGGCGCTCTTCGTGGGATGCGGCATCGTCACGGCCCTGCTGCTTTCCTCGGAACGCAATCTGGCCATCGACGCGCTGCGGGCACTGGTCGAGGACGTCACGCTGTCGCTGGCGCTCGCCTTCTACGCGGTGATCGGCGATGCCCAGCCGGTGCTGTCGTACCGGGACGGCACGCCGCTGCTATCGGCCGAGGGCTTTGCAATCCTCATCAGCCCGGTCTGTGCGGGCTACCAGGGGATGCTGGCTGCCGGAACCGTCATGGCCGGTCTTATCGCACTGGACTGGTCGGGGCTGCAACGGGGCCGGGCGGCGGCCCTGGCCGTGACCACGGTTGGACTGGTATTCACCCTCAACGCATTCCGCATCGCCCTGCTGTTTCATATCGGCGTGCGCCATTCACCCGAGATGGCGGTCGAGGGGTTCCATTCCTATTTCGGGACGCTCTCGCTGCTGGCGGTGGTCGCACTGGCCATGCTTGCCCTTCAGCACCCCCTGTTCCGGCGTGGCACAGCCAGCGCCGGCCGCCTGCGGACACAGCCGGCCGGGCAAGAAGGCGAGGCCGCCCTGCTGATCCTGCCGCTGGCCATCTACCTCGGCGTCGGCATGGTGGTAGGGTTGTTCAGCACCGGCTTCAACTGGGCCTACCCGCTAACCGCCCTGGCAGGTCTCGGACTGATCGCCCTGTGGCGCCACGCGATAGCGTCAGAGTTCGCCGGCGGCCCCGGCCTGTCGGGTTTTGTAATGGGCTTTGCTGTCTTCGCGCTCTGGCTCGCGCTGGTGCCACCGGACCCCGCCGCAGACGCCGAGACAACCGCTGCACTCACGGCGGCACCGTCCTCGTTGGTATTTCTCTGGATGCTGCTGCGCCTGGTCGGCTTCAGCCTCGTGGTGCCTGTGCTCGAGGAACTGGCCTTTCGTGGCGGGCTGCACCGGCTTGTCATGGCCCGGCTGACCCCGCAGGTCGGCAGCCATTGGGCCGCGGCGACGGCGCTATCGGTCTCTGCTCTGGCCTTTGGTGCGCTGCATTCCCAGATGCTGGCCGGCACACTGGCCGGGCTGGGCTTCGGCCTGCTGGTCCTGCGCACAGGGCGCACCGGAGACGCGATCATCGCGCATGCGGTGACAAATTTCCTCCTCGCCATCAGCGCAATCGTCACCCAACACTGGTCTTTGTGGTAAGTACACTCACCGCGACAGGTGCACCGCGCAGAGCTCAACACCAAAGGGGGCCGACGTCTTGATGACCGCCAATCCAACCGATACCGTCGGTTCGATCGCCGAACCCCTTGAAGACCTTGCATGGTTTGCATTCCGGCATGCGGACAGGTTCTGCGACACCGAGACAGGGTGCCGCGACTACCATCGCTTCTGGAGCATGTTGCGGCATCTGGACCTCGATGGCCGCATGCCGCGGGGACTTGAGTTTTTTTCCCGCAATTTCCAAACCCTGTCCCGGGGTGGCGATACGATCCGCGTCCTGCTTGCGGGTGCGGCAGACTCCGGGCTTGCCACCTTGATCGCGACGGCGGCGGAAATGGCAGGCGTGACCCCGTCGATGCTGCTGGTGGATCGCTGCCAGACACCGCTCCGTCAGAACCAGAGGCTCGCGGACCACGCTGGGCTCGATCTTCAGGTTCGGCAAGGCAGGCTCGATGAAATGGATGCCGAGAACCGGGACGCTGTCGTCACCCACAACGTCATGGGGTTCAATTCGGATTCTGGCCGCGCCGCCATCCTGCACGCAGCCGCCCGCGCCCTGCGCCCCGGAGGGCGGCTCTTGTCGATCGAGTTCCTGTCCGAGACAAGGCCGTCCCGTGCGCCAGAAGAAACAGCGCAGTTACGCCGGCAGTTCGAAGTTCGGCAGCGCGCCAAGGGCATGGACGAGGCACTGATCGCGACCCTGTCAGAGGCTGCGGAGGCCTATTGGGTCTTGAACCTGTCCCGCGGGCCCTATCCCGAGGATCGACTGCGCGCACATCTCTCGGCGGCAGGGTTGCACCTAGTCGACCTGAGTTATCACCGCGACACCCAGCGGGCCTCGCCACGGTCACGGCCCGGGCCGTCGAATGGCCGCACCCATGCCTATATCGTCGCCGAACGCCGCGACTGATCAGCTATTGTGCCACGAAGTGTTCGAGGACTGTCACCAGAAACGGATCGGGCAGGCGCAACCCTGCCAGGTTCCCGATGACATGGAACACACCGGCGAACACCAGCCCAGACAGGCCCGCCACGAACAAGAGGCGCCGCCGTGTAACGTCTGAGCCCAACAAGAGCCAGACAAGGCTCAGCATGGCCAGGGCTGCGGGCAGACCGACCAGGACAGTCGAAAAGGGAACCGCTGCAAGCAGCCCGAATGACCACAGGTCCCGGCCGTCCGGCGCGGGGGACGGCGCAGAAGTCTGACCGACCCGAAGGAACGACGACAGGGCAATCACGCCATAAACCGCCGTCGTGGCCCAGACCAGGATGCGGGCGTAGGTGCTGTAGTGACCCTCGCCAAGGATCGTTGCAAGCGCCATGACAAGGACACAGAGACCCAACCCGAACGCAAGACTCGCGTCCGCGGGTCCTTTCATCCTCGGCTTCCGGCGCGGAGCCACCTTGCGCCCGGACAACATCCAGACACTCGACCCAAGGATGAGGCAGACGATGATCACCGCCGCCGGCTGCTCCCAGAAGGAAATCCGGCCGACCTCGGCCAGCCGGAGGGTCAAGGCGAGGTTGGATTCTATGAACGCGCCAAGAATGAAGGCGATTATGAACGGAACCCGTGGCCAGCCGAAAAGCCGCAAGAGGTAGCCCAACAGGCCAAAGCCGACCGCAACGTAAAGGTCTGCCAGCAGACCGTTGAGTTGCACGATCGTTACCAGGCTCGCGATCAACGCCGGGAGCGCGATCCGGTCGATCCTCAACCGGGTAAGACGGGCCAGCCAGGGCGCAAGAGAGACACCGACGATCGAGGTCAGGATGTTCGACATCAGCAACGCGAAGATGAGCGTCAGTGACAGCGGCAAGTCCTCGGTCAGCATCGGAGAGCCGGGCACCAACCCGTGGATCGCCAGGACCGTCACGAGGATCACGCCGCCCTCACTACCGGGAAGGCCGAAGGCCAGCACGGGCAAAAGCGACCCGCCATCCTTGCTGTCCACCGCGGCCTCGGGGGCGATGACCCCTCGAACATCGCCGGTGCCAAATCGCTCGGGGTTTTTCGACCACTGCACCGCCTGCCCGTAGGACACGAAGCTCGACACCGTGCCCCCGACGCCGGGAATCACGCCGACCAGCGTGCCGATGACCGAGGATCGGGCGGTCAGCCCCGGATGCCCCAGCACCGCCCGGATGCCAAGCCTGACCGAGCCGCCGGACGGGTCGGCGCCTTCCGCCGAAATCCGGAGGTTCTGCCGCCAACCGATGATCTCGGACAGGGTGAAGAAGCCCAGAAGGACTGCGATGGTGCCGAACCCGTCGAAGAGTTGCAGGCTCCCGAAGGTCCACCGCGGCAACCCGGTGGCCGGATCGGACCCGATCATGGCGCAGAGCAGCCCCAGAAGCGTCACCGCGATGGCGCGCGAAGGCGAGGAATTCGGGATGGCGACAATGGTCGACAGGCCCCAGATGCCCAACAGCACCCGCTCCAGCGGGCCGAATTCCAGCAGCAGCGGCTGCACCACCGGCAGGATGGCCAGCAAGACCATGACACCGAACAGCGATCCGATGGCCGAGGCCGTCGCGGCACAGGCGATCGCGGTTCGGGCCTCGCCGTTGCGGGCCATGGGATGGCCGTCCAGAAGCACCGCGGCGCTTGATGCGTTGCCGGGAATGTTGAACAGGATTGCCGTGATCGAGCCCATGAAGGTGGCGCCGCCCGTCAAGGCCCCGAACATCAGCAAGACCGAGACCGGGTCCCAGCTCAGCGTCGCAACCAGCACCAGTGTGGCGAGGCTGGCATTTCCGATCCCCGGCAGAAAGGACGCCAACATGGCGATCAGGGTTCCCATCACGGGAATCAGGATATTCGGGAATGACAGGACATTGCCCAGACCGATGGCAATCGCGGCTAGGTAGTCCTGCACGTGCTAGCCTCCGTATACGTTCGGCATTCTGGCAATGCGCACTGGTTGGGCACAGGCGTCGCCGCACCGGGTTCGCCGTGCGCGGTTCGCACAGCGTTGTTGAGTTATGCCCGAAAGTTGGTGATGGGCTGAGGTAGGCGGCATATCATGGCGGTG
>NZ_DATFIP010000035.1:0-67888 GCF_035270045.1 Salibaculum sp. | reverse complement strand
GCAATCAGGGTCTGGCTTGTTACTTCTCACTGATAGTGCGGTTTTTGTTCGCGGTATCCAACCCAAATGGATATGTTGAAGCCGAGGAAAATTTTGGAAGGGGTTGGATATATGTTGGGTCCGTCGCCTTGGTACCGGACCGTCTCGGCGGCCATCCTACTCTTGGTCGGAGCGATCAGCGGGTTGGCAAGCCCGTCCGTGGCGGATCAGAAGATGGACACCACGGCCTTGGGTCTGGACGGGTTGATTGAAATTTTCTGGATGATCAAACAAGGCGATCTGAAAGGCATGTCGACTTGGATCGAGGCAGGTGGCGACATCGAGGCACACGGGTATCACGGAGCGACCCCAGTGCTTTCGGCTGCCGTGATCGACAACTGGTCCGCGGTGCATTGGCTTTTGGAAAATGGTGCCCGTGCCACGGTTGTGGACGGGCGCGGGTACACGCTTGCGTTTCTCGCACAGCGGTCGCGTGTGGCGCCCGAGGGACAGTATGGCAAGGCTTTGATTGATGTGAGATCCCTTCTGACGCGAAAGGGCCTGATGGGCGAGATCTTCCAGCCTGAGACGGCAAAACGGATGCTCGAGGACGGGGCTTGGCCGCCTCCGGAATACCGTTGAGCGGGTCGCGTAATAGTCAATAGTCGCTGGTGATGGAGTAACGAATGACGCAGAAGGTACAGCGCCTGATCGGACCGGCCCTAGAGCGTGTTTGGCCTGAACGGATCCAGGATTGCCGCATGAGGCTTTCTGTGCTTCCCTGCTCGTGAGGCATTTAGGGAGGTCGTCATGGGCAAGCCGCATCCAACAGAGCTACGGACGCGTTTTGTGGATTTTATTGAAGAGGGGAACACGCACCGGGCGACCGCCGCGCACTTCCGGGTTTCGGTCAAATTCGTCAACGACATGGTGAAGCTGAAGCGCGAGACCGGCGCGCTTGCCCAAGCCGAAAACGACGACAATCAACCCCAAGGACTCTCATTATGACTGAGGGACGACCGGGGGGCAGGTCAATCATCATCGTGATCTCGGGCAAACCCATAATCCACATTGCCATTCGCTAGGAGCGTGTCATTAGACCTGCCATCCAAATCTTGTTGTTGACCTTCACCGTCTTTGGAAGTGCTGCAGTGGCTCAAGGCAATTTGAGAGAAGCCTGGATTGAATCGATGAATGCCTGTGAGAAAGTGATCACGGATCAGAGTTTTGATGGTTTTGAAGGATATGCAGCCGCTGAACCAATCTTTGATGTGGAAGCCCGATTTGTTCGGGCATTTCAGCACTCGCAAGCTGAACTGATTTCAAGCGCGGTTTCAAATGGTTCAGAGTGGTTTCTGTGCGTGGTCACGGGTGAATCTGGCGAAGAAATAGCTGATGCCGTTGCCGCAACTCTTTCGGCTCAGATAGCCGCAAACGAGAACGAAACGGTCATGCTGGAAGATAATGTTGCGCTCGCCCCTGTGCGCGTCATTTGTGGCTCTGGAGGACGCCTAACATCCGTTTTCGCCTATTTTACTGCCGATGCGGAATTTAGAATTGGCGCGACGAACAGGCTGCCAAATGGTGTGGAAAGCCCTTGTTCGTATTGAAACTCCATGAAAAGGGCTCCGCGGTAGCGGTCTGTAAAGGTAGCTTTGTCCCGCTCTGTCGAACTTCACCCTCGAAAAATGCTGCGGGACGCACGAATGGCCGGTTCAGTGAAGCCGCGCCGCAGCGCTCGACCACGGGGCTAAGGTCCGGTCTGGGCCGATCACATCCCGAACGCGGACTGTCGACCCCGACTGTGCAAGCTCTGTTTTCGGCGCATAGCCGACGCTTGGACCTTCGTCCGAACGGCAGAGGCGCGCCAGAGGCAGATTGGGATGCTTGCCTAGGTGCAGAACACTAGTTGAGCGGTTGATCATAACAGTAAACAGCATCGTCTTGCATGATGTAACAATGTTTGTCACTTGGCAGCGGCTCTTTGAAACATCGTGTTTCCCCACTATCGAATTCGTAACAATAGCCGCGGTCGCGCGGGTTTTCGTCATCGTCATCATCACAGAGTGCCAAGAGCAGTAATAGCCCAAGCGTCCAATGCCACCATTTCCATCGTTTGGGCCCGTCAGCCTTTTGTGTCCTGGTCATCGCGTTGTGTAGCCTTCATGGCGTTTATGCCCCTTGTGGTGTCGATCTAAGCGAGGGGAAGGCGCATGAGATGGTCGATATGTGCTGTTTGTTTTGATCTTCATCTTCGAAAGCGATTGGGAAAGGTGAATAGTTTAGTTGCTTTAGTAGCATTTCGACAAAAGATCTTTGAAGGCCCTGCTGATGACCTATGCTATAGAGAAATTCCCGATCCTGGCGTTTGCGGTCACGTACGTATTTAGTAGTCTTTGGCTCAACTTGCTTGCTCCAGAAAATCTATGTGAACACTACGCCGGCGCCCACGGTTTCAGGCAACCGTGACGCAAGATCAAGACGCAAACTTGGGCGTACAGGCGTTTAGAGGCGGCCTCACATGCGATCACAGGATACAGGCAGGGGTGTATCCCTAGCCGAAGCCCAACCGGCCCTCTGAGCGCTTCGACGCAAAGTCAGTCGCGACGCAGCCCCTTTCCTCCGCAGACATCAAATATCGGAGGAGGGAAGGGGCGGGCCACGAATCCCTCTCATCCCTTGTTAGGGTATTGCACTTAGTGACACGATCTGCAGAAAAACCGCCGGTCGTAGCCTTTTGGGTCACGAACTGTTTCAGCGTGAAACGTGCTGAGGTATGCACCTAGTGACACGCAGCGTGATCGACGCCGCAAAAATGTTTGTTCGCGAATCAGCAACCTCCTAGGATTCTCCCAATCGGTTTGCATGGAGCTTCTAACCTCCATTCGTCTAGTAGGCGCGCAAACCAATGCTCTAGGAAAGGGGGCTAAAGGTGCGGATCGTGGGTGGCGAAGACACAGTTGATGCTCGGCATGGGCTACACGGCTGTTGTTGCGTGATACTTGGCTTCACCGTGTTCGGTGTTGTCGCGACGTCGCCGACGTCGTCGGGAGGAAAGGCATAGCCGTGCCACGCTCGTCTCTAGAACAAAAGGCGCTTAGCATGCTCAGGACCTTTGAAGGTGCTGGCAAGGCTGTCAGTCGTGTCACGATAGACGGGCGCCGAATAGAAATTGATCTCGTGCAACCGGAAGAAATGGATAAATTTGAGAGGATAGATATGCGTTATGACAAAACGTGAGCTTCCTAAGCACGTTTACCGCCAAAGGAACGGTTTGTATTTCCAGCGTCGGGGCTGGCGGTCACAAAAATTTCGGAACGAATTCGGCACGCCTGAATTTTGGACTGAGTATGCTTAAATCCTCTCGGGAAAGGCGGCTCCCAGTAAAGTTCACGCTCGATCGTTTGAGAGCCTGATCGCGAGTTATCGTAAGTCGCCAAGATATAAGCGGCTCAAACCTCGCACTGCGCTGGATTACGACAAGTACCTGGACTTCTTCGTTTCCATTATGAGCGATGTGAACCCGGCGAACATGAAGCGCAAAGACGTTATCCGCCTGCGCGATACCAATGCCGACAAGGTCTATTTCGCGAACTATTCTCTGCGGGTCCTGCGGGTGCTTATGGAGCATTGCGTGGACTTGGGGTGGTGTGATGCCAACCCAGCCAAAGGCGTGTCTGAACTTCGTACGGTGTCGGCCGAGAGAGAGCCTTGGCCTCGGGATTCTCTGGCTCGTTATCGGGCGGCCTGTCCGCTCGGAACGCGCGAAAGGCTGGTTATGGAACTTTGCGTTGGTACAGGCCAACGGATCGGAGATGTGTTGGGGATGCGCTGGTCAGACATCCAAGACGGCGCGTTTGTCGTCAAACAAAGCAAGACCGGAAAGGAACTATGGGTTCCCATCTTGCCTCAGCTTCAGGCGGCGCTTGATGCCGCCAGCCGTCATTCAATTTTCATATTGACCAATGAACGCGGCACCAACCGATGGTCCTATCGGGGTGCATCGCAAGCGGTGCGAAAGATCAGAGAACAGATTGGGGCCCTGAGTTATGACATTCACAGCTGGCGCTACAACGCAGCCTGTGAGCTTCTGGAAGCGGGATGTGAAGATGACTTGATTGCTGCTGTTACGGGGCAGAGTCCCGCAATGGTTCTTCACTACACCAAGAAGGTGAGACAGCGCATGCGGGCCAAGCAGGCACAGCAGATGCGAACAGAACAAAAACGGAATGTTTAGACGTTTGTTTAGACGGTTGGCCCGCTACAGGGCCCTCTGTCGTCTAACATATTGAAAATAAATGGAGGCGAGTACCGGAATCGAACCGGTGTACACGGATTTGCAATCCGCTGCGTCACCACTCCGCCAACTCGCCGCCTGTGGTGCCTATCGAAGCACCCGGGAGATATACCAGCCCGCGTGGCCTTGCAAGGGTGATCAGGCGTTGCCGGGGCCGGGGCAATATGGCAAGAACCCGGGGAATGATCTGAACGAAAGAGTTTAGCGCGTGGCCGACTACGAAACCCTCCGCACCGTGATGGTGGACACGCAGGTCCGCCCGTCGGATGTCACCAAGTTTCCCATTATCGATGCGATGCTTGCTGTCCCCCGCGAGGATTTCGTTCCCGATGACCGTCGCGATTCCGCATATGTGGACGACGATCTCGACCTTGGCGAGGGACGGATCATGTTCGAGCCGCGCACCATGGGCAAGATGCTCGATGCGCTCGACATACGGGACTCCGAGGTGGTGATGGATCTTGGTTGCGGGTTGGGCTACTCGACCGCGATCCTGGCGCGGCTGGCAGAGTTCGTCGTGGCCGTGGAAGAGGATGAGGCCCGCGTGGCCGAGGCGCAGGCGAACCTTTCGACCCATGACGTGGACAATGCCGCCGTCGTGCATGGAACTCTGGCCGGGGGAGCGCCCAAGCAGGGGCCCTATGACGTGATCGTTCTGGAAGGGGCGGCCGAACATGTGCCCGAGACGCTGGTCGATCAGCTCAAGGACGGCGGACGCATGGCCGTGCTTTTCAGCGAGGGTGCCCTTGGCGTCATGCGGATCGGCTACAAGCTGGATGGCGGGATGACCTGGCGAATGGCCTTCAACGCGGGCGCGCCGGTCGTGCCCGGCTTCGAGCGTCACCGGGCCTTTACATTGTGACACGGGGCCGGCCCGGTTTTGCCGGCGGCCAATTCGGGAGACCCTCCAGATGATCCTTCGCCGACTGGCCACGGCCGCAAGCCTCGTCCTCGCGCTGACAATACCCGCCGCCGCGGAATCCATGGCCGATGCCCTTGCCGACAGTTACCGCGATTCAGGCCTTCTGGATCAGAACCGGGCGCTTCTTCGCGCCGCGGACGAGGACGTGGCCCAATCTCTTGCCGCCCTGAGACCGGTCGTCCAGTGGTCGGCGAATTATAATTGGAGCGATCCCCCACGGACCTTGGGGGGGAGCGCAACCTCTGCCAATTTCGAGGTTTCCGCCAGCCTGCTGCTCTATGACGGGGGCGCAAGTACGCACCGGACAGAGGCGGCCAAGGCCCTGGTCCTCGAAACCCGTCAGAACCTGCGCGGCATCGAGCAGGACGTCCTGCTGCGCGCGGCCACCGCCTACATGAACGTGCGCCGCAACACCGAGTTCGTGGCCCTGCGCAAAAGCAACATGAACCTGATCGAAGAAGAACTGCGCGCCGCGCGGGACCGGTTCGAGGTGGGCGAGGTGACGCGCACGGATGTGGCGCTGGCCGAGGCCCGCCTGGCCGCGACCCGCAGCGAGCTGGCTGCCGCCGAGGGGTCGCTGGCGCAGTCAATCGAGGAATTCCGCGCGGCCGTGGGCCGGGCGCCGGGCCGCCTCGACGTGGTTTCGCCCGCGCCGCTCGACAGGGCTCAGGACGCTGCGCGGGGGTTTGCTCTTGGCAACCATCCCTCGATCAAGGCGGCGCAGCAGGCCGTGACAGCGGCTGAGTTGACACTCCGCGCCGCCGAGGCGGCGCTGAGCCCTTCGGTCAACCTGCGCGGCTCGGCTTCGGTCGACGACGATGGAAACGCCACCGAGAGCCTTGGCCTGTCGGTCGGTGGACCGATCTACTCGGGCGGGCAGTTGGAAAGCGCGATCCGGCAAGCGACCGCGCGGCGTGACGCGGCCCGCGCAGGATTGCACCTGTCGGGCCAGTCCGTGGCGCAATCCGTGGGCAACGCCTTTGCCCAGTTGCGGGTGGCCAGGGCCGGCAGCGAGGCATCCCAGCTTCAGATACGCGCCGCGCGCACCGCCTTCGAGGGTGTGCGCGAAGAGGCGACGCTGGGCGCGCGCACCACGCTTGACGTGCTCAATGCCGAACAGGAATTGCTCGATGCCCGTGCCAACGGGATCTCGGCGCAGGCCGACGAGGTCATCGCCAGCTACCAGGTGTTGGCGTCGATGGGGCTGATGACGGCCGAACACCTTGGGCTGGCCGTCCAGACCTATGATCCGGCGGCCTATTACAACCTGGTCAAGGATGCCCCGGCGACCCTGTCGCCGCAGGGTCGTGCCCTGGACCGGGTGCTGGACTCCATCGGCGAATAGCTCAAATCTTCGGTATCTGTTGTTCGTTGGCGCCGTTGCGCGTAAGCTCAACCCGAGGCCAAAGCAGGGTGAATAATGTCGGATCCCGTCAAAAACGTGGAAATCGAGGATGTCCTGTCCTCAATCCGGAAACTGGTGAGCGAAGGCGAACAGGCCCGTGCCCGAGAGACCGAGCCATCGCAGGCGGGCGCGGGCGACGCCGGCCATCGCGCAGGCCAGGACCCCGCCGAGAGCCGCGCCGCCGAGGAAGACCGTCCAGCCAAGCTGGTTCTGACCCCGGCGCAGCTTGTCACACAGGGGGACGATGCGTTTGTGGGCCACTCCCGTGACGACGAAGAGGCGCCGCGACAGACCGCCGAGGCCGAGGCGCCAGAGGCGACGGAAGGCGACGTGGTGCCGCATCTTCTGGATCGTCCGATTGGCAATTTCCTGCGCCGCGACGAAAGTGAAGGGCCGGAACCTGCCGATAGCGGCCGTGACGTGACGCAGGCCGATGCGTCCGGTCCGGATCAGGACGGGTCCGAGACCGATAGCGCCGTATCTGAGACCGCGCAGCACGAGATGACGGTGGCTGAACAGCCCGCCGAAACCCCGGTCGGTGACAGTGCCACGCCCGAAAATCGACGCTCGGCATTGGAGGCGACGATTGCCGAGCTGGAGGCGTCGGTCGGTGGTGAGGGGTTCGAGCCTGACGGGTCCGAGGCGGCAAATATGGCCGCAACCCTGGCTTGGCCCAGAAGCCGCCGGTCCCGGATCAATTTCGGGGCCGAAGCGGCCCGGACGGTCCAGGACGCGCCCGAGGAGGTGGTATCCGCTGCCGAGGACGACCCTTCCAACGAGGACACCACCGCGGAGGATCTCGCCCGGGGCACCGGGCCCGACGATCCTTACGACGCGTCCTATGATGAGGAGCTGTCCGGTCTCGAAGCGCTTGATGCCGCCGCGCTGCGGGCCCTGGTCGCCGAGATTGTGCGCGAGGAATTGCAAGGCGCCCTTGGCGAACGCATCACTCGCAATGTCCGCAAGCTGGTGCGCCGGGAGATCTATCGCATCCTGTCCAGCCAGGACTTCGACTAGAGCTTTCGGCGAACACCAGGCAAGCGGATCGCAGCGCGCGCGTCTCGAGGGCGAGGCGGCATATCCGCGTTCACAGTCCTGCCAAGAAACGGGAGGGCGTCCATCCTGGTCTCCGGTTGCTGGACGCGGTCCCTGCTGTGCCCATCCGAGACGGGAAAAACCAGTGCCCCTTTTTCGCGACGTGTTCTACGGCGATGTTCCACGAAGAAAAACGCGCGGCCCCGCCAAGGACCGCGCTTCATGTCTCAACGACGGCGCGCAGGAACTCGGACACCGTGTCAGGCTGCCCTTGCGGCCTCTTCGATGGCCTCGGCAGCATGGCGGCGCTCGCTCTCCTCGCGCGAGAGGGCAACAGAGGTGCGCACACCCTTGGATACGAAATCCATCAGGCCGGTTACGACACGTTCGTTCGGGTCTATCCCGGCACAGGACAGGACCTCGCGTCCGTCTCGCGACCTTGCCCAGCGGGCGATCTGTTCCGGCCCGTTGCCGTACTTCTTGTCATCGGCGATGGCGTCATCCAGCGCAGCCAGGACCACCGCCGCAAACAGCTTGCGTGCGCGGTTGCCTTGCTCGTTGTTGAACGCGGTGCCGTCGACGAGATCTCGCATATCGGGTCCTTCGGTTTTGTCTTGTAACTGGCGTGAGGGGCAATATGCCTGTTCACGGGCGATTCGGGTGGGCTCTTTTGGAATGGCAGGTATGCGCCCAGTGCATATCGTGTCGGTGTCTACAACAGTATCTGTCGGGTTGCTCGACTGCGTTGTGGCAGATATAGGCTCGCTCAACAGACGATCAACCATTCGACACATTCTGGACACAATTCGACATGCCCAAGATCAACGGTAACGAGATCCGTTCCGGCAACGTGCTGGAACACAACGGCGGCCTCTGGGTCGCGGTGAAGGTGGACCATGTCAAACCCGGCAAGGGTGGCGCCTTCGCCCAGGTCGAGATGAAGAACCTGCGCAACAATTCCAAGTTGAACGAACGCTTTCGCTCGGCCGACAAGATCGAGCGCGTGCGGCTGGAACAGAAGGACCAGCAGTTCCTTTATGAAAACGACGGGATGCTGGTCTTCATGGATGCCGAGACCTTCGATCAGATCGAGCTGCCCGCGGACCTTCTGGGCGAGCGACGTCCCTTCCTGCAGGACGGCATGACCGTGGTGATCGAATATTACGAGACCGAGGCGCTGAACGTGACCCTGCCGCAAAAAGTGACCTGCAAGGTCGTCGAGACCGAGCCGGTGGTGAAGGGCCAGACGGCTGCCAACAGCTTCAAGCCCGCGGTCTTGGACAACGGCGTGCGGGTCATGGTGCCGCCCTTCGTGGGCCAGGACGAGGACATCATCGTCAACACCGATACTATGGACTACGCCGAACGCGCCTGATCGGGCAGCCTTCCCGACGGGTCAGGCGCCCAGCCGCGCCAGTCTGTCCTCGACCATGCCCATGTAGCCAGGCCCGAAAAGCCGCAGATGCACCAGGGCGGGCCAGAGCTGGTAAACCGCGCGGCGCGTTGCCCAATCCCCCTGTGGTCGGCCATAGGCGGCATAGAACGCCTCGTGCGGAGTGCCGAACAGCTCCAGCATGGCGAGGTCGACCTCGGCGTCGCCGTGATAGCAGGCCGGGTCGATCAGGTAGGCCCCCTGGGCTGTGAAAAGCGCGTTTCCCGACCAGATATCGCCGTGCAGCAGCGCCGCGGGCGGTGCGGCGGGGATCAGCGCGGGCAGGCGATGCGCCAGCCTCTCCAGCCGGTGAACAAGCCCCGCGGGCAGCATCGCGCGCCCGGTCAGCAGCCTGTTTTCCGCCCAGAAGCCCGACCAGTCCCCGCCCCGTGCATTGGGGATCGCCACATCGCCGAATGCATAGTCGACGGACCAACCATAGCACGGCGCCGTGGTCTCATGCAGCCGGGCCAGACCAGCGCCCAGAGCGTGCCAGCTGTCCGGACCGGGTCGGCTCTCGGGTAGGTATTCGAGCACCATCAGTGTCCTCTCGCTGGCCAGGACTTGGGGCACGGGTGCGCCGGCCTCGGCCATGGCTTCCAGCATCCGCGCCTCGCGGATCACCAGCGGCCCTGCCTTGGCCACTACGTCGCGCCCGTCGGCCAGCCTGACCTTCCAAATGTCGGAAAGGTCGCCCCCCTGAAGCCTGTGCAATCCCGCAGGCGGCGCCCCGAAGAGTCGGGCGATGGCGGCGCTTACGGGGTCCATGTCACAGTGGCTTCGCCGGCCTGCATCGGGCCCTTTGCCCGATCGAACCGCAGGTAGGCCAGCGCCTTGTCACCCGATTGCGTGTAAAGTGTGCCGGCCGGTTTCTCGCCCGCCGTGATCGGGTTGCCGACCGGGGCCGTCCCCTCGATCCCCACCTGGACAAGCCCCTTGCGCAGCTCGGTCTTGTGTTTCATCCGCGCGGTCACTTCCTGCCCGACATAGCAGCCCTTCCTGAAATCCACGCCCGACAGCCGGTCGAAGCCGACCTCCAGCGGAAAGCTGTCGGATGTCAGCTCTATCCCGGTTTCGGGGATCAGGTGTTCGACGCGTAGCGCGTCCCAGTCCAGGGTTTCTGAAAGGTCCGTCTCGCCGATCAGGCGCCAGCCCATCGCGGGGTGGCGCGGGTCGGGCAGGGCACCCTCGGGCGCAGGCCCGACCCCGCGCGAGACGACGAGATCAGTCTCGGCAATCTCGACCGCAGAGCGTAGCTTATACATGGACAGCCGCCGGGCCAGCGCGGCGGCCTCTTCTGCAGCCACGTCCAGCAGAATGCCGTCGCCCTGCGCCTGCAGGAAGAAATCCACGATCAGTTTGCCCTGCGGCGTCAGCAAGGCGGTATAGACCAGGCCCTCGGACAGGCGATCGGTGTCATTGGTGACGAGGCCCTGCAGGAAACCATTCCTGTCATCCCCGGTGATGCGAAGAACTGTGCGCTGTGTCATGGCCCCTACCTAGGATGGATCGGTGCCGCGGAAAAGCCGTGTCATCAGACCGCGGGCGGTGCGTACCGGGGCCTTGGTCGCGGCCTTGCGCGGATGCACGGCGCCGGGGGAGGCGTCCCCGACGTGACGGCCTTCCTTGAACTGCAGCCGGTAGAGATCGGCATAAAGCCCGCCGCGCGCCAGCAACTCGTCGTGGGTGCCCTCATCGACCACGCGGCCCTTGTCCATGACCAATATCCTGTCGGCGTTACGCACGGTCGAAAGCCGATGCGCGATCACGAGCGTCGTACGCCCTTCGGCAAGGCGGTTCAGTGCGGCCTGGACGATTGCCTCGGACTTGGTGTCCAGTGCCGAGGTCGCCTCGTCCAACAAAAGGATCGGCGTGTCGCGTAGCAGCGCGCGGGCAATGGCCACGCGCTGGCGCTGACCTCCCGACAGGTTGGACCCGCGGGGCCCGGCGGGCGTGTCCAGTCCATCGCTCAGCTGGGGCAGGAAGTCCGAGACATGCGCCGCATCCAGGACCTTTTTAAGATGCGCCGGTTCCACGTCCGCGCGCCCCAGCAGGATGTTGTCGCGCAGGCTTTCGTCGAAAAGCGCGGCGTCCTGCGCCACCGTCGAGACGAGGTCGCGCAAGCCGTCCACGGCCATGTTCTCAACAGGGGTGCCGTCCAGCGTCACCCGGCCCTCGCGAGGGTCGACAAGCCGGGTGAGCACATTGAAAACGGTGCTCTTGCCCGCGCCAGAGGCGCCGACCAGGGCGGTGGTCCGCCCCGCCTGGGCGGTGAAACTGGCCCCCCGGAGCACGGGCAGATCGCCATAGGCCAGGTGCACATCCTCGAAACGGATCTCGGGCGCGGCCGGCGGTGGCGACGCGGGCGCGGCGGGCGAGACCAGCGTCGGCCGGATGTCGAACAGTTCGCGGATGCGCTCGACCGCCGCCGCGGCCGCCTGCCACATCCCCGAGAGGTTGCCCAGCCGCCGCAGAGGGTCGAAGGCCAGTGCCATCGCCGTGAAGAAGGCCATGAAATCGCCGACGGTCTTGTCGCCGTCCACGATTTCGGAGCCGGCGAAGAACAACACGCAGAAGAAGCCGATCCCGGTCATGATGTCGATCAGTCCGGGGATCAGCGCCTGGCCCAGTGCCGCCTGCGTTTCCGATGTCACCCGGTGATCGTTCAGCCTGTTGTAGCGGCCCTGCTGATAGTTTTCGAGGCTGTTGAGCTTGATCGGCATGATGCCATGGAAAACCTCGTCCAGCCGGGTTGACATCGAGGCCGCGACCGCGCGCGCGGTGCGGGCCTTGCCGCGCACGTAGCGCTGCGCCATGAGCGAAGGCGCCACCAGCAGAGGAATCCCAACCAGCGCCACCAGTGTCCATTTCCAGTCGATGTAAAGCGCCACGCCGAACAGCCAGAACACGGAGATGACGTCCCGCCCCAGCCCGGTGATGATGCCGATCCAGACCTGGCCCAGGGCCTGCACGTCGCCCTGCACCCGCTCGATCAGGGTGCCTGGCGAATGGGCCTGGTGAAAGGCCATGTCCAGCGTCATCAGGTGGGCCATGAGGTCGGTGCGCAGTTGCGCCGCGCTAAGCTCGGAGACCCGCTTGAGCAGCACACGGTGCACCACCGAGGTGATGGCGCGCAGGAAGAAAACCCCCATGATAATCAGCCCGACCACCCAGAGCGCGGTCATGTCGCCGCCGATGAAGACGTTGTCGAACATGGGCTTTGTCATGTAGCTCATGACCCCCAGAGTGGAGCCCTCGATCACCATCACGACCAGCGCGATCGAGATGATCCGCAGGTGCCGACGCAGGTATCCCGACCAGAGCCAGCGCCCCATGGAATGGCGCCGCGCGGTCATGCCCGGCCCCGCCGGGCGGCGAAATTGGCCGCGGTGGTTTCGGGGTCATAGTCCTGGGCCACCCAGTCGCGAAAGCCGATCTCGCCCTCTTCCCGGCGCGCGGCGTAATCCTCGACAAGCTGGTCCAGCACCCCGGTGGCGGTGCTGCGCAGGTGCAGGTAGCGCCAGGACAACATGCGCCGGGCGCCCGCGATATCTGTCTCGTCACGGATCAAAAGGACGACGGCACTGGCCAGCCCCGCCCTGTCGGCGCCGGATTTGCAATGGATCAGCAGCGGTGTCTCCAGCGTCGCCAGATGGTCGATCAACTCCAGCAAGGCCGCGCGCGGCGGCGCACGGCGCGCGCTCAGGTGCAGATCGACCAGCGTCAGTTCGAGGGCCGCGCAGGTCTCGCGCTCGAACAGGTAGGCTGAATGGGCCGTCGCGCCGCGCAGATTCAGCACCGTGCGGATGCCGCGTGCAGCCATGCGCCGCAGGCGTCGCGGGTCCGGCTGGTTTGATCGGTAGATGCCGGGTGCGACCCGGTCGTGGTTTGTCCAAAGGTGGCGCAGGATGCCGTGATCGAGAAACTGGTAGTGCCACCACGCGCCGCGCCGTGCCGCGGGGGTGGAGATATCCCGTCCCAGCCGGTTGTGCAGGTCCCGCTCCCAGCGGTGAATTCTTTGGAACAATCCCGAAACCATGGGCGCGCGGGGCCTTTCGATGCCGATCATCCGCGGGGTTTACGCGGAATCGCAGCGGGCGAAAAGGGGCGGCGCAACGCGGTCCGGATTGACGCCGGGGCGGCGTGGCGTAATCTCGCCACGAGGCAATCGAGGACCCTTGGACCGAAATGTTTGCGAAAGGCCTGCCCTATCTGGCGATTCCCGGCCCCTCGGTCATGCCGGACCGGGTGCTTCGGGCCATGCAGCGGCCCGCGCCCAACATCTATACCGGCGCGCTGCACGAGATGACCCATTCGCTGATCCCCGATCTCAGGGCCGTCGCGGGAACGACCGGGGATGCCGCAATCTACATCGCCAATGGCCACGGCACCTGGGAGGCGGCGCTGGCCAATGTCGTGTCCGAGGACGATCGGGTGCTGGTGCTGGCGACCGGCGTCTTCTGCAAGGGTTGGGGGGAAATGGCCCGGGGTCTGGGCGTCGGCGTCGAGTTGCTGGACTTCGGCGAAAGTGCGCCGGTCGATCCCGGCCGGGTCGAGGCGGCGCTGCGCGCGGACCGCGCAGGCCGGATCAAGGCGGTGCTGATGGTTCTGGTCGATACCTCGACCGGGGTGCGCAATGACGTGGCCGCGGTCCGCGCGGCCGTGGATGCCGTCGGGCACGATGCGTTGTTGATGGTGGATGCCATCGCTTCGCTGGGCTGCGATATCTACGAGATGGACGCCAGCGGCGTGGATGTCACCATCGCGGCCAGCCAGAAGGGGTTGATGACGCCACCGGGGCTGGGCTTCGTCTGGTTCAACGAAAGGGCGGACATGCAACGCGGCACCTTGGCCCGCGTCAGCCGCTACTGGGATTGGCGGCCGCGGGTCAACCCGGACGAATACTGGAAGTATTTCGACGGCACTGCACCCACGCATCACCTGTTCGCCCTGCGCGAGGCGCTCGACATGATCGCTGAAGAGGGGCTGACAGCGATCTGGGCGCGGCACGATGGCCTGGCCCGGGCGATTTGGGCGGCTTGCGAGGCCTGGGGGCAGGCGGGGCCCCTGCGGCTGAACGTGCCCGACGCGGCGGCAAGGTCGCGCGCCATCACCTCGGTCGGCCTGGAGCCGGGCCAGGGTGACGCCCTGCGCAGGTGGGTCGAGCAAGCGGCCGGCGTAACCCTGGGCATCGGGCTGGGCCGTGATCCGGCGAGCGCCTACTTCCGGATTGGCCACATGGGCCATGTCAACGCGCACATGGTTCTTGGCGTGCTGGCCAGTATCGAGTGCGCTCTGATCGCCCTGGACATCCCGCACGGCCCGGGAGGTACGGCGGCGGCCAGCGCGGTGCTGGCCGATCTGGCGCAGGATTTGCCGGTCTAGCGGCGGCGCGCACCCAAAGCTCGCAGGACCAGCTCGAGCCCGGTGGCGCTGATCACGACCCAGAGAAACCCCGCGACCGAGGCGATGGTCCAGAGAGATACGAACAGGATGACTCCGACCATCCACAAGAAGGGCGTCGTGTAATTCTCGACCCGGCGGGGGTAGTGATACATGGCGGCCTCCGGCAGTACCCTGCGGGCCACAATAGCGCAGTTTCCCGGAGAATCACCTATGGCTTTCGGGCATCCTCCAGCGCGCCGGGCAGGGCCTCGGCCAGCAGGTCCAGGTCTTGCGGCCGGCCCGCGCTGATGCGGATGCACCGGTCCTGCGGCGCGATAAAGGCCATGCGCGCGAAGATGTCGCGCGTCAGCAGCCCCGATAGCACCGATTTGGCAAAGGCTCCGTCGCCACCGCAATCCACGGCCATGAAACTGGCCGCCGAGGGCAGGGTGACCAAGCTGTTATCAGCCGCGATCGCCCGGATCCGGTCGCGGGCTGCGGCGACCTCGGCCTGCACATGCGCCAGCCAGTCGATATCCTGCGCCGCGGCCAGCGCCCCGGCCTGGCTGACCCGGCCGATTCCGAAGTGATCGCGCACCAGGTTGAAGGCGCCGATCAGGCCCCGGTCACCGATGGCATAACCCACCCGGGCCCCTGCCAGACCATGCGCCTTGGAAAAGGTGCGCATGCGGATGACACGGGGGTCTTCGGGGTCGATCCCGGGGGCGGTGCCTTCGGGCGCAAAGTCGATATAGGCCTCGTCAAGAACCAGCAGGCTGCCTTCGGGAACGGCCTCGATCATGCGGTGGACGGTCGCAGCGTCGTGCCAGGTGCCCATGGGATTGTCGGGGTTGGACAGGTAGATCAAACGCGCGCCGACCTCTGCGGCCTTGGCGATCAGGCGTTCGGGGTCCTCGTGATCGGCGGTATAGGCGACCTTGTGCAGCACTCCGCCGTGGCCGGTGACGTGGTAGTTGAAGGTGGGATAGGCGCCGTCCGAAGTCACGACCGCAGCCCCCTGCGGCACGGTCAAACGCACCAAAGAGCCCAGTAGCCCGTCGATGCCGGCACCTATGACGATGTTTTCCATGGGCACGTCATGCCGGGCGGCCAGTTCGGTGCGCAGGTCAAAACTCTCGGAATCACCGTATTTCCAAGCCTCCTGTGCGGCCTCCTGCATGGCCGTCACCGCCCGTGGCGACGGGCCGAAAACGCTTTCATTGGCCCCCAGCCGCGCCTTGAACGGACGGCCGCGGTCGCGTTCATGCGCCTCGGGGCCGACGAAGGGCACGGAGCGGGGCAGGCTTTGGACGAGCGGTGTCAGTCGCGGATCGGTTGTCATGTCTTCAGAGTGACGCGCGTCCGGCCGTTTGTCCATCAAGGGGCGGTCCTTTCAGGGCTGCATGAACTTCCGCCGCGCTTCGCGCGCGATGTTGTAGCGCAGTTCGAGATCGGCGATCAGTGCCATGGCCAGTCGTGTTTCATCCTCGGTGACGGCCGCAGCATGAGTGGCCCTGGCCGCCTCAAGCGCCTTCTTCAGCTTGAATTCCTCGGGCAGGGCGCCGGCCTCGGCCATGATGCGCGTGGCCACCTCTGTCGCCATGTCGGTGACGCCGCTGCGCCTCGGCAGGGGTTTGCCCTCGCCGGACAGGCCCGATAGCTGGCCCTCGGTCAGCGCCTTCTGGATCTGTTGCTCGGTCAGTTGGCGAAACGAACGGCTCATGCCCCGATCCTGGCACAACCGGCCAGCGCGGGGCATGAGTTTATTTGCCAAGATGAAGCAGCGCCGGTCAGCCGATTTCTTCCAGCCGCGTCATGGCGGCCTGCAATTGCGCCAGTTCCTCTTGCCGCAGGGCGAGATTTTCGCGGGCTTCGTCGACCACTTCCTGGGGCGCGCTTTCGACGAATTTGGGGTTGTTCAGGCGCCCGGCCAGACCGCCGATTTCCTTTTCCAGCTTGCCCATAACCTTGGCGATGCGGGCCTTTTCGGCCTCGACATCGATGATATCGGCCAGCGGCAGCGCGAAATTCGCACCATGGGCCGTGACGGAAAGCGACCCTTTGGGCGCCTGATCCGCATCCTCCAGGCTTTCGATCCGGGCCATGCGCTTGATCAGCGTTTCATTGTTGGCCCAGGCCCTGCGGGCGGCGGTGTCCGCTTCCAGTTGCAGGACGGGGATATACAGCCCGACCGGCACGTTCATCTGGGCGCGGGCCGAGCGGACCCCTTCGATGAAGGAAATGACCCAGCGCATTTCGCGCTCGGCCTCGGCATCGACAAGGTCGGTCCCGTAGCCGGGCCAGTCTTGGTGGATCAGCATCTTGTCCCGGTCACCCAGCGTGCCCCAAAGCTCCTCGGTGATGAAGGGCATGATCGGGTGCAGCAGGATCAGGCACTGGTCCATCACCCAGGCCATGGTGGCTTGGGTCTCGGCCTTTTCTGCCTCGCCTCCGTCCAGCAACAGCGGCTTGGAGAATTCGACATACCAGTCACACACCACGTTCCAGACGAAGTGATAAAGCGCCGAGGCGGCCTCGTTGAAGCGATAAGCGGCCAGCGCCGCGTCCACCTCTTCGCGCACGCGGGAGGTTTCACCGATGATCCAGCGGTTCACCGTGGCCTCGGGCCGCGGGATGGTGCCGTCCGATCCTGTGGCGCCGTTCATCTCGGCAAAGCGGCAGGCATTCCAGAGCTTGGTGCCGAAGTTCCGGTAGCCCTTGATGCGGTCCTCGGACAATTTCAGCACACCGCCGATGGCCGCCATGGCCGCATTGGCAAAGCGCAGGGCGTCGGCGCCGTAATCCTCTATGACCGCGATGGGGTCGATGACATTGCCGGTGGTCTTGGACATCTTCTTGCCCTTGGCGTCGCGCACCAGCCCGTGCAGGTAGACGGTGTGGAACGGGTCCTGCCCGACGACCGCCTGCTGCATCATCATCATCCGCGCGACCCAGAAGAACAGGATGTCCTGCCCGGTGATCAGCACGTCGGTGGGGAAGTACTTGGCGTATTCCTCCGTCTGCTCGGGCCAGCCCAGCGTGCCGATGGGCCAGAGACCCGAAGAGAACCAGGTATCGAGCACATCCGGGTCACGCCAGACCGGATAGACCAGTTTCGTCAGGTCCTGCGTGACGTTGTATTCGGCCAGCGCGGCGGCGAAGCTATGCATAGCCTCGTGCTTGTCGGCGACCTCGATAACGCGGGCATGGCTGATCGGGTTGGGCACGTCGATGTTGTCGTTCTCGAAAAGCGGGATGACTTCGTCGAAGCTGAAGGCGCAGTGGCTGACCTCTTGCCGATGCAGCATCCCGCCCTCGGTCAGAAGGCCCAGCAGGCGGACCTCGTCCAACTCGCCGCTCGCGTTCAGGTCGTCGTCGACACCCAGGTTCAGCCCATACCAGACAGGGATCTGGTGCCCCCACCACAGCTGACGAGAGATGCACCAGGGCTCGATGTTTTCCAGCCAGTGGAAATAGGTCTTCTTGCCGCTTTCGGGCATGATCTCGGTGCGGCCCTCGCGGACGGCTTCCAGCGCGGGACCGACGACCTTTTGCGCATCCACGAACCACTGGTCGGTCAGCATCGGCTCGATCACCACCTTGGAACGGTCGCCGAAGGGCTGCATGATCTTCTTGTCCTCGACCTCGATCATGAGGCCCTCGGCGTCGATGTCCGCGACAACGCGCTTGCGCGCTTCGAAGCGGTCCAGCCCGCGATAGGCCTCGGGGACAAGGTTGATCGCATCGACCTGCGCCATGGTGAAATCCGCGCCTTCGGCAAAGTGCCGGGCGCGCCCAGCCTCTTCGGCGTAGGGGGCGCCATCCGCGCGCATGTGCCCGCTGGTGTCCATCAGGCGATACATCGGGATGCCGCCGCGCTTGGCGACCTCGTAATCGTTGAAATCATGCGCACCGGTGATCTTGACCGCGCCGGATCCGAAATCCGGATCTGGGTATGCGTCGGTGATGATCGGGATCAGCCGGCGATGGTCCTTGGGGCCGACGGGAATTTCACAGAGCTTGCCGACGATGGGCGCATAACGCGCATCATCGGGGTGCACCGCGACGGCCCCGTCGCCCAGCATGGTTTCGGGTCGTGTCGTGGCAATGGATATATAGTCGCGCGTCTCGCGCAGGGTGACGTTCCCGTCCTCGTCGCGCTCGACGTATTCGTATGTCTCGCCACCCGCCAGCGGATACTTGAAGTGCCACATGTGGCCGTCGACCTCGATGTTCTCGACTTCCAGGTCGGAGATCGCGGTCTCGAAATGCGGGTCCCAGTTGACCAGCCGCTTGCCGCGATAGATCAGCCCCTTGCGGTGCATGTCCACGAAGACCTTGATGACGGCATCATGGAAATTGCCATCGTTGCCCGCGGGGGCGCCGGGGGCGCCGGACATGGTAAAGGCGTTGCGCGACCAGTCGCAGGACGCGCCGAGCCGTTTCAGCTGGCCGATGATCTGGCCGCCGGAGTTTTCCTTCCAGTCCCAGACGCGCGCCAGGAAATCCTCGCGGCTCAGATCGGTGCGGCGCTTGCCTTCTTCGGTCTTGAGCTTCTTTTCCACCTGTAGCTGCGTGGCGATGCCGGCATGGTCCTGACCCGGCTGCCAGAGCGTGTCGTAGCCGCGCATGCGGTGCCAGCGGATCAGGATGTCCTGAAGCGTGTTGTTGAAGGCATGTCCCAGGTGCAGCGCGCCGGTCACGTTGGGCGGCGGGATCATGATGGAAAAGGTCTCGTCGCGTTTGGCGTTGGCGCCCGCCGCGAAGGCGCCGCTGTCTTCCCAGGCCTGGTAGATGCGCGGTTCCGCCTGGGCGGCGTTGAAGGTCTTTTCCATGGGCATGATATGCGTTCCCTGACTGTCGCGCTCCCCCTGTAACCCGCACGGGCGGCGGCGAAAAGAGGGACCGAGCGCACGGGCTGGACACGGCCCTTGGAACCGGTAGGGTCGCGGCAACAACCACGAGAGGCCAGCATGGAAAAATTCGGCAAATCCCAATCGGTCCGCCGGGTCGAGGACCAGCGCTTCCTCACCGGCCATGGCCGCTACGTCGATGACATCGCGCCGGCCGGGGCCCTGCGCGCCGTTTTTCTGCGCGCGCCCGTGGCGCACGCCCGCATCACCGACCTCGACGTGGCCGAAGCGCGCGCGGCGCCGGGCGTGCACCTGGTGCTGACCCTTGCCGACCTTGAGGCAGAGGGCTTGCAGGTGACCATGAAAAGCACCGTTGTGCGCAACGCCGACGGCAGCCGCGGTGCGCGCCCCGACCGCCCGCTGCTGGCGGGTGACCGGGTGCGCTACGTGGGCGAGGCCATTGCCATGGTCGTTGCCGAGACGCTCCAGCAGGCCCGCGATGCGGCCGAAATGATCGCCCTGGACTTCGAGGATGAGGAGGCGCATGTCGAGGTGGCCCCGGGTGGGCCGCAACTGCACGCGGGCGTGGACAATAACGTTGCTTTCGACTGGGCGCTGGGCGATGCCGCGGCGGTGGACAGCGTCATGGAAAATGCGGCGCATATCCTGACCTACGAGATCAGCGACAACCGCGTCATCGTCAATTCCATGGAACCGCGCGGGGCTTACGCCGAGCCCGAGGGCAATGGCCGGCTGCATATCGCCGTGAACGGCCAGGGGGTCTGGGGCCCCAAGGAAAGCGCCGCCCGGCACTTGGGCCTGGCGCCCGAGGATATCCGCGTGACCAATCCCGACACCGGCGGCGGCTTCGGCATGAAGGGGATGGACCACCCCGAGACCTTCGTGGTGGCCCAGGCGGCACGGATGCTCAACCAACCCGTCCGCTGGATGTCCGAACGCACCGAGGCCATGCTGAGCGACAACGCCGGGCGCGATCTGCGCACAACGGCCACGCTGGCCTTCGACAGGGATCACCGGCTGGTCGGCTACAGGCTGGACACGCTGGCCAATCTCGGCGCCTACAACTCGCAGTTCGCCCAGCCGATCCAGACCGACCTGTTTTCCAAGGTGGCGCCGGGTGTCTACGATTTCCAGGCGATCCACCTGCGCTGCCGCGGCATCTATACCAACACCGCGCCGGTCGATGCCTATCGCGGCGCGGGCCGGCCCGAGGCGATCTACGTTCTGGAACGGGCCATGGACTATGCCGCCCGCGACCTGGGCGTCGATCCGTGGGATCTGCACCGTCGCAACTTCATTCCGGCGGACAAGTTCCCTTACACATCCGCGACCGGACAGCCCTATGACGTGGGCGATTTCAGCCGGGTTCTTGACCGTTTGGAACACAATGCCGACCGGGCCGGCTTCGCCGCCCGCCGTGCCGCGTCCGAAGCACGGGGCAAGCTGCGCGGCCTGGGGTTGTGCTACTACATCGAGAGCATACTGGGCGATCCCGAGGAAACCGCCCGGGTCGATTTCAACGCCGATGGCACCGCCTCGATCTTCGTGGGCACCCAATCCAACGGTCAGGGGCACGAGACCGTCTTCGCCCAGTTTCTGGCCGATCAGACCGGCATCCCGGCGGACCGCATCACCGTGGTGCAGGGCGACAGTGACCTGATCGCCCAAGGCGGGGGGACAGGCGGGTCGCGCTCGGTCACGGTGCAGAACACCGCGACGCTGGGCGCGGTCGAAGCCATCACCGGCGCCTTTGCCGCTTACTTGGCCGAGAAGGAAGACACCGTGGCCGCGGACATCAGCTTCGACGATGAACGCTTCCGTATTCCCGGGTCGAACCTGACGCCAACCATGCTTGAGGTGGCCGATATGGCGAGGGCCGAGGGACGCGAAGACCTGTTGAGCCATTCGCGCACCACGAAGCTGGAAAACCGGTCCTTTCCCAATGGCGGCCACGCGGCCGAGGTCGAGATCGACCCGGACACGGGCAAGGTCACGCTTGATCGCTACACGGTGGTCGATGACTTCGGCAATCTCATCAATCCCATGCTGGCCGAGGGCCAGGTGCATGGCGGCGTCGTGCAGGGCGTGGGCCAGGCCCTGACCGAACAGGCGCACTACGACGCCGACGGTCAGCTGATCACGGCGACCTTCATGGATTATGCCATGCCGCGCGCAGATGATGTGCCCATGTTCAGCTTCGATACCGAGTCCACCCCTTCGCTCTATAATCCGATGGGGATGAAGGGATGCGGCGAGGCAGGCACGGTGGGGTCGATGGCCGCCACGGCCAACGCGGTGCTTGACGCGCTGGCCACGCGCGGGGTGGCCAGCGCCGACATGCCCTTCACCCCCAACCGGGTCTGGCAGCTTCTGCACGAGGCGGGGAATGGGGTTTCGTGACCGGATCCTGTCGTTCTTCGGCCGCGGCCCCTGGGCCGAGGCCGGTTCGCAGCGTCACCGAGGACCCGCGACGCATGTCATCATCATCGACGGCACCATGTCCTCGCTCGTGGAGGGCGACGAGAGCCACGCAGGCCAGCTCTACAAGCTGGTCCTGGAGGCCGGGCGCAGCGCGAACCTGACGGTCTATTACGAGGCGGGCATCCAGTGGCGGGACTGGTCGCGCAAGGTTGACGTGATGATGGGCCGGGGCATAAATCGTCAAATCCGGCGCGCCTACGGCGTGCTGGCCTCGCGCTACCGACCCGGCGACCGGATCATCCTCGCAGGGTTTTCGCGCGGGGCATACGCGGTGCGGTCGCTGGCCGGGATTGTGGATCTGGTGGGACTGGTGCGCGCCGATTGCGCGACCGAGCGGATGATCCGCCAGGCCTATCGACACTACCAGTCCGGCGCGCGCGGCCCGGTGGCCGAGACCTTCCGCCGCGACTACTGCCGGCAACCGGTCGAGATCGAGGCCATCGCCGTCTGGGACACCGTCAAGGCCCTCGGCCTGCGCCTGCCGCTGTTGTGGCTGTTGACCGAGGAAAAGCACAGGTTCCACAGCCACGCCCTGGGTCCCGTGATTCGGCACGGCTTCCATGCGCTGGCCCATGACGAGACGCGCGAGGCCTATGCCCCGGTCCTCTGGGCTTGCCCGCCCGAGCGCGATGCACGGGTCGAACAGGTCTGGTTCCGGGGCACACATGGCGATGTCGGCCGGCAGTTGGGCGGATTTCAACCGGCGCGTCCGCTTTCGAATATCTCGCTCGTCTGGATGCTGGAACGGCTGGAGGGGTGCGGGCTGCCCCTGCCCGGGGACTGGCGCGCCCGGTTTCCCTGTGACCCTGACGGCCCCTCGGTCGGGACATGGCAGGGCTGGGCCAAGCTGTTCTGGTTGCGCAAGCCCCGTGTCGTGGGGCGAGATCGGTCCGAACGCCTGCACCCGACGCTGGCCGCACGCCGTCAACCGTCTCGTGCTTGCGGCGCTTGGCGGGGGTCTTGATGTTTCCCGATGCGGGAGAATGCGCCCTGTCCTGCATCCATCGCATGCCTGCAAATCAGGCGACCACACCACGCCGGGACTGAACCACTAGAGCACCAGGTGCCGCGCCCGGGCGCCGCGTTCGATGGCGGCGGCGTGCAGGCGGTCGATGTGCAGCTCGTATCGAATTTCCTCGAGCAGGCGCAGTTCCGCCTGCGGGATGTCGCCGTCCGCCGCAGCCACGTCGCAGGCCAGGGCATAGGCGGTCTCGAACAGGTGTTCGGGCAGGGCGTCGCGGACCAGCCCGAAAAGCGCGTCGAGACCGTCCTCCTGGCTGAACAGGTCGAACACCACCGCCGAGACCTTGCTGATCTTGTCGGCGTCGTAATTTCCGAAGACCGGCAAGTGATTGACCGTGCTGGTGATCTTCACCAGTTCCGCCGTTCGGATGTCCTCGTCGCTGGCTGAGACCGCGACCATGATGGCGACAAGAGCGTCCTGGGCGGTCAGGGCTGCGGGGGTCATCGGCCAATCTCCTCTGTGCGATGGCTCACCTTTATTGACGCTTTCGCGGCACTGCAATAGGACGCGAACCAGTCGGCCGGGGACGGCCGGGTCAATCCCACAGGAAAGCCGAAGACATGTCCGATCTGCGCGACGCCGCGATGAGTTCGAAAGCCTGGCCCTTCGAAGAGGCACGGGCGCTTCTCAAACGCGTGGAGGCCTCGGGCAAATCCGAGGTTCTCTTCGAGACGGGCTACGGCCCCAGCGGGTTGCCGCATATCGGCACCTTCGGCGAGGTCTTGCGGACCACAATGGTGCGCCGCGCCTTCGAGTTGATCTCCGACATCCCGACGCGGCTGATCTGCTTTTCGGACGACCTGGACGGAATGCGCAAGGTGCCCGGTAACGTGCCGCATCAGGATAGCCTGGCCGAGCACCTGCACAAGCCGCTGACATCGGTACCCGATCCTTTCGGCACCCACGACAGTTTCGGTGATCACAACAACGCGATGCTGCGGGGGTTCCTCGATACCTTCGGCTTCGAGTACGAGTTCGTCTCGGCCCGCGACTTCTACCAGTCGGGCCGGTTCGACGCGGTCCTCAAGCGCGCGGTCGAACGCTATGACGACGTGATGAAGGTCATGTTGAAATCCCTGCGAGATGAGCGCCGGCAGACCTACTCCATCTTCCTGCCGATCCACCCCGAGACGGGCCGTGTCCTTTACGTGCCCATGAAGGAGGTGAACGCCGCCGATCACACCGTCACCTTTGACGACGAGGACGGGCGCGAATGGACCCTTCCGGTGACCGGCGGGAACGTGAAGCTGCAATGGAAACCCGATTTCGGCGCGCGCTGGGCCGCGCTGGGCGTGGATTTCGAGATGTACGGCAAGGAGCATGCCACCAACACGGCGATCTACGACCGCATCTGCGAGATTCTGGGCGGTCAGAAGCCGAACCATTTCACCTACGAGCTGTTCCTCGACGAGAACGGCCAGAAAATCTCCAAGTCCTCGGGCAACGGCATCTCGATGGATGATTGGCTGTCCTATGCCAGCACCGAAAGCCTGTCCTACTTCATGTATCTCAAGCCCAAGACGGCCAAGCGGATGCATTTCGACGTGATCCCCAAGATGGTGGACGAATACCACCAGCAGCTGCGGGCCTATGCGACGCAGGACATTGCGCAGCGTGTGAACAACCCGGTCTTTCACATTCACGGCCACAACGCGCCAGCATCGACCATGGTCGTACCGTTCTCGATGCTGCTGAACCTGGCGGCCGTTTCGGGCGCCGAGCAGAAGGAAAAGCTCTGGGGCTTCATCCAGCGTTACGCCCCCGAGGCCAGCCCTGGGGGGAACCCGGACCTGGACCAGGCCGCCGGGTTTGCTATTCGCTATTACAACGACTTCGTGAAGCCCACGCGCCAGTTCCGCCTGCCTGACGATACCGAACGCGCCGCATTGGAAGAGCTTGCCGCCTGCTTGCAGGACGAAGGCAGGGCGCTGGACGTGATCGCCCGAAAGAACGCGCAAGAGGGCAAGGACACGCCCCTGCCGACGGTGGACTGGCATGACGACGAGTTCCTGCAATCCATCGTTTTCGCCATTGGCAAGACCCATGGGTTCGAACCGCTGCGTGCCTGGTTCGGCACGCTCTACGAAGTGCTTCTGGGCGCCAGCCAAGGCCCGCGTTTCGGAGGGTTCATAGCGCTCTACGGGATCCAGGAGACGGTCGCCCTGATCGAAAGCGCGTTGCGCGGCGAGCTGGTGAAGTAAAACCAATCCCCCGGTTCGTCCGTACCTGTTCCAGATACGACCAACCGGAGGGCCACCATGAAACGCCTTGTGACCGCCATTTTCTTGCTAGCGGCAGCTCCTGCCGTGGCGCAAGACGCCGATATTCAATCCGTTATCGAGGGCCAGATGCGGGCCTTCCAAGCTGAAGACAGTGCCGCGGCCTTCGAATTTGCCAGCCCCATGATCAAGGGCATGTTCGGCTCCCCGCGGACCTTCGGCATGATGGTCCGCCGTGGCTACCCGATGGTCTGGAACAACGCTGAGACACGGTTCCTGCAGCTGCGGGAAATCGACGGTGAGTTCTGGCAGAAGATCCGTATCCGGGACGAGGCCGGCGGGCTCCACCTGATGGATTACCGCATGGTGGAGACACAGAACGGCTGGCAGATCGACGGCGTGGTTGAACTGCCAGCACCTGACGTGGGCGTCTGAGCCCGGCGGCGTTGCGCCGCCGGGCCTGACACCGTCACGGTGGTCCAAGTCCGCGTTTACCTTGGCCCAATACCCCTTTCGCCCAGACACAGGGTTTTGATCGGCGCTGCCGGGAAAGGGAAAACATGAACAAGGTCATTACCGACGGCGTGGTGCTGATGCCCCCGGCCTTCGCGGGCGGTCTGGACGTCTGGTCGAGCGGGGACGGCACGCCGGGTTCGGATACCTACGCGGGGTCTGGCAGCGGGGTCTTCGTGCCTGCCGATCAGGATTTCGGCGGATGCCTTGAGCTTGCCAAGACCAATGCGGTGCAGAAACTGCGCTACATGGGCGAAACACCCATCCTGCCGGGTTGCTATCTGCGGGTCACGGCGCGGGTCAAGGCGGTCTCGGGCGCGCTGCCAAGCGTTCGCATCGCCGGATTTCCGCTCTGGCCCGACGGGTCGGTGCTGGGTGGGGTGACCAAGGCGGGTTCCGAGATTGCCCTGACCGGTTATGGCGAGGTGGTCGAGATCAGCGCCATCGTCGGCACCGGACCGCGCGGTGGGGTCGACATGGTCTGGTCCAAGGCCGGGTCGGCCCATATCGGGCTGGATCTGACAGGCCCCAACGGTGGCCTGATCCGCGTCGACGATATCCGGGTCGAGGATGTCACCCGCGCCTTTCTGCGTGACATGATGGGCGTCGTCGATGTGCGTGACTACGGCGCGGTGGGCGACGGTGTCACCGACGACCGCGAGGCTTTCGAGGCCGCCGACACACATGCCGACGGACGCGAGGTGCTGGTATCGGCAGGGACCTATTTCCTGGGCGACAACGTCACGATCCAGAACCAGATCCGCTTCGAGGGCACGGTGACCATGGCCGCCGAACACCGGCTGGTGTTCCAGAAGAACTTCGACTTTCCGACCTATGCCGATGCCTTCGGTGACGAGGAACTGGCCTTCAGGAAGGCATTCCAGGCGCTGCTGAATTTCTCGGATCACGAGTCGCTCGACCTGGGCGGGCGGCGCATCAACCTGTCAGAGCCTGTCGACGGCTTTGCCGCCGTGGTCAACAAGCCCGCCTTCGAGGTGCGCCGCGTGATCCGAAACGGCCAGTTGCAGCCCGACCCGGGCGCAGCCTGGGATACCGAGGTCGTGACCGCGCAGGCGAGTTATTCGGTCAGCAACGCCCGGACGCTCACCAACGTGAGCAATGCCGCCACGATCCCGGTCGGCGCGCTTGTGACAGGCAACGGCGTTGGCCGCGAGATCTATGTCAAGGCGGTGGACGTGGCCGGACAGGAGGTCACGCTGTCCTCGTCGCTCCATGACGCCGAGGGGACGCAGGACTTCACCTTCACGCGCTTCAAGTACCTGCTCGATTTCACCGGGTTCGAGCGGCTTTCCGCGCTGGAACTGGAAGACATCGACTTTCACTGCAAGGGGATCGCATCCTGCATGATCCTTGCCCCCGACGGACATTCCATGCGGGTGCGCGACTGCCAGTTCAACAAGCCCAGGGACAGGGCCATCACCAGCCCGGGCAAGGGTTGCACGGGCCTGGACATTTTCGGCTGTATCTTCAACTCGAACGAACAATCCCTGCCGCTGACCGAGCGCACGAGCCTGTGTTTCAACATCAACCATAACGATGCGACGGTTCGTAACAATCGCGCGGCGCGGTTCCGGCACTTCGGGTTCCTCGGTGGCAATGGCAACCTGATTACCGGCAACCACTGGTTCATGGGAGACGACGAATCCCAAGGCTTGCGCCAGGCGGGGATCGTCCTGACCTCGCACAACAGCGTTTCGTCGATCACGGCGAACTACTGCGACAACAGTTTCATCGAGATCACCAACGAACACGATGCCCATCCCGACGCGCAGAACGAATACACCTTCGGCGGGCTGACGATCACCGGCAACATCTTCGTGTGTTCGGACGTGGCGCCGTGGTTCAGCTGGATCGTGGTCAAGCCTTATGGGCAGAATCATTCGATTCAGGGGCTAGCCGTTACCGGCAACGTTTTCCGCACCTACAGTGGCAACATCGACCGGGTCGAGCACATCGACACCACCTATGCCGACATGGACTTCAATACCATGCGCAACATTACGTTCTCCGGCAATGCCTTCAACGGTGTCAACGAACAGGTCCGCAACCCGTACAGCGACATCCACAATCAGCAGACCGAGGACAGCGTCTGGATCGTGGACACGGGCAGTTTCCTGCCCTTCGGTGGCTGGACCCGCACGATCGAGAGCATCGCGCCGGTGCAGGCCATCACGAATACGGCCGGGGCCCCGGTGTTCCACCAGCCTTACATCGACCCGGTCAACGGGTCCAACAGGCATGAATTCCGGGTGATCTGGCCCGAGCCGGTAAAGGGCAAGGTGCGTTTCTGCGTGCGGATGGACAACCCCGCCTGAGGTCGGTGGGCCGGAACGAAAAAGGCCCGCCGATCGGCGGGCCTTCTGCGATACCGGCACCTACGCCCGTCAGATATAGTAGAGATCCCTGAAGACGTGATGCGCGATGCGGTCGCGTGCAATGCCCATCTCGGCCAGTTCGGCATCGGATTTGGCGTGCAGTGCCTCGATCTGGCGGCGGCGCCCGGCGCGCGTGCCATGGGCCTCGGCGGCGGTCCAGAAGGCGCGGGCGAGTCCGCGCAGGATGTCGCGCGGGCGCGGCGCGGCAACGGGTGTGTCGGTCATGTCAGCCATTGGAAACCTCCGTATGGCATTGGTCGGGGTCCTCCCGACCGCCAACCTAGGCGGTGACGCCCCGGCGCACCACGCATGTTAGCGCAATCGCGCTATGCGCTGGCTGCAAGTCTCGCGCGACTGGCCATCAGCGCAGCCGCGCCCCCGTCGAGCCGTCGAAGAACATTGCGTCGGCGGTGTCGAAATCCAGCGAGACGGTGATGCCCTCTTGCATGGGTTCGTTGTCACGGCTTTCCACGATGATCCTCTCGCCGCCCGGCGGGATCAGGTAGTCGTAGGACACGCCACCGAGACGTTCGCGGATATCCAGCCTGATCTCGCTATCGCCGGGCGCGATCCGCAGGTGCTGCGGGCGCAGCCCGAGATGCACCGGCTTGCCCTCGGCCGGAAGCCCGACCGGTGCCTCGACCAGCCGGTTGCCCAACGACGGAACCCGCAGGCCCCCGCCCTCGACCGTACCCTCGATGAAATTCATTGACGGCGACCCGATGAAGCCGGCGACAAACTTGTTGTCGGGATCCTCGTATAGCTGCATCGGGCTGCCGACCTGTTCCACGCGGCCCGCGCGCAGGACCACGATCTTGTCGGCCAGTGTCATGGCCTCGACCTGGTCGTGGGTGACATAGATCATCGTGGCGCCGATATCCTTGTGCAGACGGGCGATCTCGACGCGCATGTCCACGCGCAACTCCGCATCCAGGTTGGACAGAGGTTCATCGAACAGGAACACCTCGGGGCCGCGCACGATGGCGCGTCCGATGGCCACGCGCTGACGCTGGCCGCCCGACAGCGCCTTGGGCTTGCGATCCAGGTAGTCGTCGAGTTTGAGGATGCGGCTGGCCTCTGCCACTTTCTCGCGGATCTCCGTCTTGGGGTGGCCCGTCATCCGCAAACCGAAGCCCATGTTTTCCTCGACCGACATGTGCGGATAAAGCGCGTAGGTCTGGAAGACCATGGCAACCCCGCGGTCGGCGGCGTCCACCCGCGTCACGTCGCGGGGGCCGATGTTGATATTGCCCGAGGTCGTCTCTTCCAAGCCCGCGATCATCCGCAGAAGGGTGGACTTGCCACAGCCCGACGGGCCGACGAAGACGCAGAATTCGCCGTCCTCAACGGTCAGGTCGATGTCGTGGATCACTTGCGTGGCGCCGTATTTCTTGACGGCCTGTGTCAGGGTTACGCCAGTCATCAGGGTCTCCTCCTTGCGCGGTCAGTCGGGGAACTGCCAGGTCTCGGCAGCCTCGACGATCTTTTCGGCGGTTTCGGTCAGGGCCGGGCGCAGTCGTTCCAGCCCGTCCAGCGTATTGCGTTGGGTTGATGCCGTGATCGACAGCGCCCCCATCACCCGGCCGGCCGATGACAGGATCGGCGCGGCGATGCATATGATGCCCGGTTCGTGTTCCTCGCGGTCGAAGGACACGCCCGCGGCGCGGATCGCGGCCAGTTCCTCTGTCAGGGCCTGCGGCGTCGTCAGGGTATGGGCGGTGTGGGCAAAGAAGGACTGCATGTTCACTGCCTTTGCGCGGTCGTCGGGCGGCAAGAAGGCCAGCATGGCCTTGCCCACGCCGGTGCAGTAGCCCGGGCCGATCTTGCCGGCCTCCGAGAACATCTCGACTGGTCGGCGGGCGTTTCGCTTGTCCACGTAGAGCACTTGCCCCTGGTCCATCTGGGCCAGGTGAATGGTCTCGCCGACCTGTTCGGACAGGGCGTCCAGGTAAGGCCGCGCGATTGGTGCGAGGGAGCTTTGCTGCCAGGCGGCATGGGCCAGTCGGACCAGGCGCAAACCCGGCGCATAGGTCTGCCGGGCCTCGTCGTAGGCGAGCATCCCTTGGCTGGTGAGGGTCTGCAGCAGCCGGTAGAGCGTTGCCTTGGGGTGGTCGGATTCGGCCAGGAGCTCGGCAAAGCGGACGGGGCGGCCCCTCGCGGCGACGCGATCCATGACCTCCAGTGCCTTGCCGACCGTTCCGTCGGCGTGCCCGCCCTGCGTCGTCTGCCGGTTCATCTCCGCCGATGTCCTCCCTTGTCCCGACGGTTGCGGCCGGGGTGTTGACTTTCATAACCCGAATCCCGCATAGTTTCAATAGTTGGAATGAAGTTTCATTATTTGGAACTTTCCGACACTGCATTATGGGAGGACACCAATGCTCAAGAAACTCACTTCGGCAGCCGTGGCGCTGACGATGACCACGGGCCTTTCCGGCCCTGTATTCGCCGAGGCGCACTCGGAGCTCGAAGGCACTCTTCGCATCATCTCGGACATGTCGAACCCCGCGCCGCGCGAGGTCATGGAAGGCCTTGCGGCCGATTTCGACGAGATGCACCCGAACCTCGAGGTCGAACTGGACATCGTCGACCGCGAGGCCTGGAAGAGCCAGATCCGCAACGCGCTGTCGGCCAGCCCGCCGGACGTGGTGAACTGGTATGCCGCCAACCGGATGGAGCCTTACGTGGATTCCGGCCTGTTCATGGATATCACCGACTGGTGGGAGGCTGGCGACTACGACGGTCTCGAGTCCGTCAAGGGCGCGCTGACCATGGATGGCAAGCAGTGGGGTATCCCCTACACCTACTACCAGTGGGGCGTTTACTACCGCGAGGACATCTTCAACGAGCTTGGGCTCAAAGAGCCCGAGACCTTCGAACAGGAAATCGCGAACTGCGAAGCGATCCTGGAGTCCGGGCGCAAGTGCTACACGATCGGCAGCAAGTTCCTGTGGACCGCCGGCGGCTGGTTCGACTACCTGAACATGCGCACCAACGGGTTCGACCATCACATGGCCCTGGCCCGAGGCGAGCTGTCCTGGACCGAGGACGAGGGCGTTCGCCAGACCTTCGAGAACTGGCGCACCCTGATCGACATGGGCGCCTTCATTGACGACCACCAGACCTACAGCTGGCAGGAGGCGTTGCCCTTCATGGTCAACGGCGAAGCCGCGGCCTACCTGATGGGCAACTTCGTGGTGCCGCAGCTGCGTGATGCCGGTTTGGGCGACGACCAGATCGACTTCTACCAGTTCCCGGCGATCAACCCCGACGTTGCGATGGGCGAAGATGCGCCGACCGACACCTTCCACGTCGCCTCGGGCGCGCAGAACGTCGAAGCGGCCCGCGCATTCCTGAAATACGTGACTTCGGCCGAGGTGCAGTCGGAAATCAACGGTCCCGACGGGTTGGGCCAGCTTCCGGTCAACGCCAATGCCTCCGTGGCGGATGACGAGTTCATCCAGCAGGGCTTCACCATGCTGTCGGAGAACGCCACCGGCGGGATCGCGCAGTTCTTCGACCGCGATTTCCCGGCCGAGATGGCCTCGATCGGCATGGAAGGGCTGCAGGAGTTCATGGTGTTCCCGGACAACCTGGACGACATCCTCGCCCGTCTGGAAAGCGCGCGCGAGCGCATCTACGACTAAGCAGATGCAGGCCGGGGCCTCGGATGCGGGGCCCCGGCCGCGCCACCCGCATCCCATCCGCAAGCCCGATCCGGGGCTTCCGCATGTGTTGCCAGCGGCCAGCGCGCCGCAGCCGGAGGAGACGCCATGACCACCGCACCCGATCCACCCACCCAGGGCTGGCTGCAACGTCACCGCATGATCATCACGCCGTTGATGTTCCTGCTGCCAGGTATCGCCTTTTTCGCGGTCTACGTGATTTCGCCGATCTTTCAGAGCTTCTACATATCGGCGTTCGAGTGGAACGGGCTGGGCAGCCTGTCAGAACAGGGCGAATTCGTCGGTATGCAGAACTACCGCGAACTCATGTCGGACCGGAATTTCGAGGTTTCGCTCTGGAACAATCTCAAATGGCTGGTGCTCTACCTGCTGGCGATCCCCGGCGGGCTGTTCATCGCGCTGTTCCTCAATCAGACCATTGCCGGAATCCGGCTTTACAAGTCGCTGTTCTTTTTTCCCTTCGTCATCAGCCAGGTCGTTGTCGGCCTTGTCTTTTCCTGGTTCTACCTGCCCAACGTCGGGTTGCTGAACGTGGTCCTGGGCTGGTTCGGCAGCGAAGTGAACGTCCTCGGCAACCCCGACCTTGCGACCTACGGGATCATCGCGGCCGGGCTCTGGCCGCAGACGGCCTATTGCATGATCCTGTACCTGACCGGCCTGAACGCCGTGGACCCCGAGCAGATCGAGGCCGCGCGGCTGGATGGGGCCAAGGGGCCGCGGATGCTCTGGCACGTGATCCTGCCGCAGTTGCGGCCCGCGACCTTCATTGCCTTCGTGGTGACGATCATCGGCGCGCTGCGATCCTTCGACCTGATCTCGGTCATGACCAATGGCGGACCCTTCGGGTCCACGCGGGTGCTGTCCTTCTACATGTTCGAGAAGGCCCTGTCGGAATACGGATTCCGCATGGGCTATGGATCTGCCATCGCGGTGATCCTGTTTCTGATCATGCTGGTCTTCATCAGCTACTTCCTTTGGTCGATGTGGCGCGAAGAACGCGCCGCGCGGCACTGAACGGAAAGGGCGAGACATGTTTCCGACACCCATCGAAAAGCGGTCGCGCGCAGCGCAGGTCACCTATCAATCGCTGGTGCCCCTGGCGCTGATCCTGTGGCTTCTGCCCTTGCTGGCCGTGGCGCTGTTCTCGATCCGGCCCGCAGTGGATTTCTCGTCAGGCAACTACTGGGGCGTGCCCTCGTCCTTCGAGCTGTTCACGAACTACGGCAAGGTCTTTTTCGAAAGCGACATGCCGCGTTATCTGTGGAATTCGGTCCTGATCACGGTGCCCACGGTGATCGGTGCGGTGGCACTGTCCTGCATGACGGGCTTCGCGCTGGGAATCTACCGTTTTCGGGGCAATCTGCTGATCTTCTTCATGTTCATCGCGGGCAACTTCGTGCCCTTCCAGATCCTCATGGTGCCGGTGCGCGACCTGACGGTCGACGTGGGCCTTTATGACACCAAGATGGGGCTGGTGCTGTTCCACATCGCCTTTCAGACCGGGTTCTGCACGCTATTCATGCGCAATTTCATCCGCGCGCTGCCATACGAGCTGATCGAGGCCGCGCGGGTCGAGGGCGTCAAGGAATGGCGTATCTTCTGGTATATCGTCCTGCCCCTGATGAAGCCCGCCATCGCGGCGCTGTCGGTGCTGATCTTCACCTTCGTCTGGAACGATTATTTCTGGGCCGTGGTCCTGACCCAGGGGCCGGATGCGCAGCCCGTCACAGCCGGGATCACAAGTTTCAACAGCCAGTTCGTGGCGCAGTATCACCTGATGAGCGCAGGCAGCATCGTCGCGGCCCTGCCGCCGGTTGCGATGTTCTTCCTGATGCAGCGCCATTTCATCGCAGGCCTCACACTCGGAGCCGTCAAATGACCAAGCTGACCTTCATCGGTGCAGGATCCACGATCTTCATGCGCAACATCGTGGGCGACATGCTGCATTTCGAGGCGCTGCGCGACGCCGAGATCGCGCTGATGGATATCGACACGGGCCGGCTGGCCGAATCTGAACAGGTGGCGCGGCGCATGATCGCGACCATGGGCAGCGGCGCGCGGGTGACGACCCATACCGACCAGCGTCGCGCGCTGGAAGGCGCGGATTTCGTCGTCACTGCCTTCCAGATCGGGGGATACGATCCCTGCACGATCACCGATTTCGAAATCCCCAAGGCCTATGGGTTGCGCCAGACCATCGCCGATACGCTGGGCGTGGGGGGGATCATGCGGGGCCTGCGCACCGTGCCGCATTTGTGGAAGGTCGCCGAGGACATGACGGCGGTCTGCCCCGATGCGCTGCTCATGCAATACGTGAACCCCATGGCCATCAACACCTGGGCCCTCGCCGAACGCTATCCGCATATCCGCCAGGTGGGGCTGTGCCACTCGGTGCAGAACACCGTGCAGGAACTGGCCCATGACCTGAACATGGAAGAATGCGACATCCGCTACAGGGTCGCGGGGGTGAACCACGTGGCCTTCTTCCTGCGGCTGGAGGATACGGGCGGCGCCTCGCTCTATCCGCGCCTGCGCGAAGGCTACCGCGCCGGGCGGCTGCCGAAATCGCCGCTTCTGATGCCGCGTTGCCCCAACAAGGTCCGCTACGAGGTGATGGAGCAACTGGGTTACTTCTGCACCGAAAGCAGCGAGCATTTTGCAGAGTATGTGCCCTGGTTCATCAAGGACGGCCGCGAGGATCTGATCGAGGACTTCGGGATCCCGTTGGATGAATATCCCAAGCGCTGCGTCGAACAGGTTGCCGATTGGAAGGCACAGGCGGCCGATCTGGCCCAGCAGGCCACCATCGAGGTTCCCAAGAGCCACGAATTCGCCGCCGAGATGATGAACGCGGTCGTGACAGACCAGCCCTTCACCGCCTATGGCAACCTGCCCAATCGGGGGCAGATCCCGCAACTGCCTATGGGGGCCGCGGTTGAAACGCCCTGCCTTGTCGACCAGAACGGCGTGCAACCCTCTGTCGTCACGGACATCCCGCCTCAGCTGGTGTCGCTGATGCGCACCCAGGTCAACGTGCAGGAGCTGACTGTCCGTGCCTTGGTGGACGAAGCGCCAGAACACATCTACCACGCGGCCATGATGGACCCCCACACCGGCGCCGAACTGGACCTGCGCCAGATCCGGGCGCTGGTGGATGACCTGCTGGCGGCCCATGGCGACTGGCTGCCCGGCTGGGCGCAAGTGAAGAAAGCGGCCTGAGGCCCTAATTTCCGATTGGAACGGACAGGAATAAATGACCAAGACACGACGCAGCGCCGCCTGGTATGGCAAGCTCGACCGCGACGGGTTCATTCACCGCAGCTGGATGAAGAACCAGGGCTTTCCCGATCACGCCTTCGATGGGCGGCCCATCATCGGCATCTGCAACACCTGGTCGGAACTGACGCCCTGCAATTCGGGCCTGAGAGAGCTGGCCGAGGGCGTCAAGCGCGGCGTCTGGGAGGCGGGCGGTTTCCCCGTGGAATTCCCCGTCATGTCGCTGGGCGAGACCCAGATGAAGCCGACCGCCATGCTGTTCCGCAACCTGCTGGCCATGGATGTCGAGGAATCGATACGCGCCTACGGGATCGACGGCGTCGTGCTGCTTGGCGGCTGCGACAAGACCACGCCGGGCCAGCTGATGGGCGCGGCCAGCGTCGATCTGCCCTCGATCGTCGTGTCCTCGGGGCCGATGCTGAACGGCAAGTGGAAGGGCGCGGATATCGGCAGCGGCACGGATGTCTGGAAATTCTCCGAGGCCGTGCGCGCGGGCGAAATGACCCTGCAGGATTTCATGGCCGCCGAAAGCGGGATGTCCCGGTCCAAGGGCGTTTGCATGACCATGGGTACCGCCAGCACCATGGCATCGCTGGTCGAGGCGATGGGCATGTCCCTGCCCACCAATGCCGCCTTGCCGGCGGTGGATGCGCGTCGCATGGCGCTGGCCCATCTCACCGGCAAGCGCATCGTCGAAATGGTAGATGAGGATCTGAAACCCTCTGACGTGCTGACGAGAGAGGCTTTCATCAACGCCGTGCTTGCCAATGCCGCCGTGGGCGGGTCGACCAACGCCGTGGTGCATCTGCTGGCGCTGGCGGGGCGCGTGGGTGTGGACCTGAGCCTCGACGATTTCGAACAGGGCAGCGAGGTGCCGCTGCTGGTCAACTGCATGCCCTCGGGCCAATACCTGATGGAGGATTTCTGCTACGCGGGAGGTGTTCCGGTGGTCCTGCGCGAACTGGCCGAGCAGGGGCTTCTGACATCCTCCAGGACCGTTCTGGGCGGCGATATCGCGGCCTATGCCGAGGGCGCCGAGTGCTACAACGCGGACGTGATCCGGCCCTATGACAGCCCGGTGAAACCCGCTGCCGGGCTGCGGGTGCTGCGTGGCAATCTCGCGCCCGAGGGGGCCATCGTGAAGCCTTCGGCGGCCACCGACGCGCTTCTGGAACATGAGGGCGAGGCCCATGTCTTTGAAAACATCGAGGACATGAAGGCCAATATCGACCGCGACGACCTGCCCGTGACGCCGGAAACCATCCTTGTCCTCAAGGGCTGCGGGCCAAAGGGCTATCCGGGCATGCCCGAGGTGGGCAACATGCCGATCCCGAAAAAGCTGGTGCAGCAGGGCGTGCGCGACATGATCCGCATTTCCGACGCGCGCATGTCGGGCACCGCCTATGGCACCGTGATCCTGCACGTCTCGCCCGAGGCGCAGGCCGGCGGCACCCTGGCGCTGGTGCAGACCGGCGACCGTATCCGGGTGTCGGCCAGCGCGGGGCAGCTAGAGCTCCTGGTTGACGCGGCCGAGCTTGAGAGCCGCCGCGCGAACTGGCAGCCCGACGCGCCGCATTACACCCGCGGTTATGCCAAACTCTACATCGACCACGTGCTTCAGGCCGACCGGGGCGCGGACCTGGACTTCCTCGTGGGCAAGGATACACGCCCCGTGACAAGAGAGAGCCACTGATGAGCACAGCCACCTTTCATGACCTCGACGGTGCCTCCGTCTTCATCACCGGAGGCGGTTCCGGAATCGGTGCGGCCCTGACCGAGGGCTTCCTGCGGCAGGGGGCGAAGGTTTCCTTCGTGGGTCGGTCGGACGCGAGCGACTTCGTCGACCAGATGGAGCGGGAAACCGGCAACCGCCCGCTGTTCCTGCAGTGCGATATCACCGACATTCCCGCGCTCAAGGCAGCTATGGAGCAAGCGGCGACGGCCAATGGACCGATCCGTGCGTTGGTAAACAACGCCGCCAACGATAAGCGCCACACCACAGAAGAGGTCGACGAGTCCTTTTGGGACTGGATGATGGCGATCAATCTCAAGGCCTATTTCTTTGCCTGTCAGGCGGTGATGCCGGGAATGAAGGCGCTGGGCGGTGGGGCGATCGTCAACTTCAGCTCGGTCAGCTACATGATGGGCAATGCGGGATATCCGCTCTACACCACCGCGAATTCCGGGATCAACGGCATGACCCGCAGCCTGGCACGGGAATTCGGACCCGACGCGATCCGGGTGAACGCGCTGGCGCCGGGCTGGGTGCTGACCGACAAGCAACTCGAGCTCTGGGCCAAGCCCGAGGCCCTGGCCGCGCACATGGACCGGCAGTGCCTCAAGGAACATCTCAAACCGCAGGATATCGTGGATGCCACGCTTTTCCTGGCCTCTGATGCCAGCCGCATGATGACCGGCCAGGCCATGGTGGTGGACGGCGGCGTCGTGGTGACGGGGTAGTGCGTGACGAGGAGGGTGACATGATACCGGAATGGTTGGCCGTTGACTGGGGCACGTCGCACCTGCGGGTCTGGCTCATGGGACCGGATGGCGCGGTGCTGGACCAGCGCCAGTCCGACCGGGGCATGGGGCACCTGTCGCGCGACCAGTTCGAACCGGCGCTGCTGGCGCTGGTCGGCGATGCGCTGCCCGACGGCGGCAGCGTGCCGGTGATCGTCTGTGGCATGGCCGGGTCGCGGCAGGGCTGGGCCGAGGCGCCCTATTCGGCGGTCCCTTGCGCCCCGCCCTCGATCGGGTCGGCGGTTTCGGTGGACACCGACGATCCGCGCCTTTGCGTCTCCATCGTGCCGGGGATCAAGCAGGTCGCGCCGCCTGACGTGATGCGCGGCGAGGAAACCCAGATCGCCGGGTTCCTGTCCGAGACCCCGGGATTCGACGGGGTGCTCTGCTTGCCCGGTACGCATACCAAGTGGGTCCATGTCAGCGCCGGAGAGGTGGTCAGTTTCCGCACCTTCATGACCGGTGAACTCTTTGCCCTGCTCGAACAGGCGTCGGTGCTGCGGCATTCGGTGACGGGGGGCGACTGGGTGGACCAAGCCTTTGCCTCGGCGGTCGAGGACGCCATCGCGCGGCCGGCCACCGTGGCGGCAGAGCTTTTCTCGATCCGGGCCGGGGCCCTCTTGGAGGGTACTGGCGCAGGTGCGTCGCGCGCCCGGCTCTCGGGGCTGCTGATCGGCATGGAACTAGCCGGGGCGCGGCCTTACTGGCTGGGCCAGGACATTCGCGTGGTCGGCGCCGGCGGCATCGCCGGGGCCTATCACGCCGCACTCGCCGCCCAGGGCGCCAGTGTTGCCAGTGTGGCCGGCGATGGCATGGTCCTGCGGGGACTGCGCGCCGCTCATGACCGCCTGCGCGAGGCCGCGCAATGACCCGCGAGATCATCGCCATTCTACGTGGGGTGCAGCCGCACGAGGCGGTTTCCATCACCGAGGCGCTGACAGGCGCCGGGATCACCCGTATCGAGGTGCCGCTGAACTCGCCCGACCCCTATGACAGTATCGCGCGGATGATTTCCCACCTGGGCGACAGAGCGGTGATCGGGGCCGGCACGGTTCTGGACGCGGACGCGGTGGCGCGGCTGGCCGGTATCGGCGCCCAGATGGTGGTGTCACCCGATGCCAACCCTGAGGTCATTGCCGCCACCAAGGCCCATCGTATGGCCTCCTATCCCGGCGTCTTTACCGCGACCGAGTGTTTCACCGCCCTGCGCCACGGCGCGGACGGGCTGAAATTCTTTCCCGCCTTCAAGCTGGGGTTGGACGGGTTCAAGGCCCTGTCCGCGGTTCTGCCCGGTGCGGCCGCGACCTATGCGGTGGGCGGTGTCGGCCCCGACGATTTCAAGGACTGGCGCGCGGCCGGGATCACGGGCTTCGGGCTTGGCTCGAACCTCTACAAGCCCGGCTACGACGCGGCCCGCGTGGCCGACCTGGCGGCGGAAGTCGTCGCCGCCTACGACGCCGCCTTATTCTGACATTCCCAGCACTCGAGGTCCCGATGCAGCGCACCCTTGGCACCTGCTATTATCCCGAACATTGGCCCGAAGAGGTCTGGGAAGACGACGCCGCCCGCATGGCCGCGGCCGGTCTGACCTGGGTGCGGATCGGCGAATTCGCCTGGGGCCGGATCGAACCTGCGCCGGGTGATTTGCACTGGGACTGGCTGGACCGCGCCATCGAGGTGCTGGGACAGGCGGGGCTCAAGGTGGTTCTTGGCACACCCACGGCCACGCCGCCGCGCTGGGTGGTCAACAAGCACCCCGACATGCTGGCTGTCGATGCCGCGGGACGCCCGCGCAAGTTCGGCTCGCGCCGGCATTACTGTTTCAGCCACGCGGGCTATCTGGACGAATGCCGCCGGATCGTCACGCTGATGGCCGATCGCTATGGCTGCAATCCCCATGTCGCGGCCTGGCAAACGGACAACGAATATGGCTGTCACGACACGATCCTGTCCTATTCCGAGGCCGCGAGGGGCGCCTTTCGCGACTGGTTGGCCCAACGCTACCAGTCGCCCGAGGCGCTGAACCGCGCCTGGGGCAATGTCTTCTGGTCGATGGACTATGCCAGTTTCGATGACGTGGACCTGCCCAACCTGACCGTCACGGAACCCAACCCGTCGCACGTGCTGGACTTCCGGCGCTTCAGTTCCGACCAGGTGGTGCGGTTCAACCGGGTGCAGGTCGACATCCTGAGGGCGCGGTCCGAGGCCCCCATCGCGCATAACTACATGGGGCGGGTCACGGATTTCGACCACTACGCGGTGGGCGACGATCTGGATATCGCGTCCTGGGACAGCTACCCGCTCGGGTTCCTCGAAAATGTCGTGGGGGCCGAGGATGCCCACAAACGCCGCTACAACCGCCAGGGCGATCCGGATTTCCAGGCCTTTCACCATGACCTTTATCGTGCCGTCGGGCGCGGGCGCTGGTGGGTAATGGAACAACAACCCGGCCCGGTGAACTGGGCGCCTTACAATCCCGCCCCGCTGCCGGGCATGGTTCGGCTCTGGTCCTGGGAGGCCTTCGCGCACGGGGCCGAGGCGGTCTGCTACTTCCGCTGGCGTCAGGCACCCTTTGCGCAGGAACAGATGCACGCGGGCCTGTTGCGCCCCGACAGTGCAGATGCCCCCGCAATGGACGAGGCCCGCCAGGTCGCCGCCGAGATCGCCGAGGCGCCCCAGGTGCAGCCCCGACAGGTCCCCGTGGCGTTGGTCTTCGACTACGAGGCAGATTGGGCCTGGGACGTGCAGCCGCACGGTGCGGGACTGTCCTACTTCGGCCTGGTGCTGGAGTGCTATCGCGCCCTGCGCCGGGCAGGCCTGTCGGTGGATATCGTCCGCCCTGATCCTGCGCACCTCGCGGGCTACAAGGCGATCTTCGCGCCGGGGCTGATGATTCTGCCTGACGATCTGAAGGCGGCGTTTCTGGCCAGTGACGCGCAGGTGGTGCTTGGCCCGCGCGCCGGGGCGCGCAGCCGCGACATGGCCATTCCCGCGGCGCTGCCACCTGATCTGCCCGGCTTCGATCTCAAGGTGACGCGCGTTGAATCAATGCGCCCCGACATGCCTGTTGCCCTGTCGGGGGGCGGGGCCGTCACCGGCTATCTCGACGAGATCGAGGGCGCCGGCGACCCGGTCCTTGAAACGGAAACCGGCCGGCCCGTCGCCCTGGCCTTCGGAGGGCTGACATATCTGGCGGGCTGGCTGGACCGAGCCGGATTCGATCGGCTTGTGGCGCAGACGGCCGCGCGGGCAGGGGTGGCGACACGCCCGATGCCCGAGGGCGTGCGGATCCGCGACACGGGGACGGAGAGGTTCTGGTTCAACTACACCGCCGAGACCGTCAAGACCGATGCCGGGGACTTGCCGCCCGCCGGCGTCCTGCGTCAGCCTCTCTGAGCCGTTCGGGGTCGCGGCAACGCCCGGTCCGAAGATCCGAGGTTGCCCGACTTGCGCGGACATGGGAGATGGACCGCGCGCCCGCTTCGTGCGGTCAATCAGGAGGTGTTGCGCCGGATGATCCCCGTTTACGTCATCAACCTGGACCGCCAGCCTGAGCGCTGGGACAGGATCAAGCGCAACGCCGATGATATCGGTGTGACGCTGACCCGTGTGCCGGCCCTTGACCGCAAGCGGGATTACGGCCCCGACCTGGAAAAGGAATTCGGGCGGCGACGTGGACTGGACCATGACAAGGTCTCGGCCGGGGACATCTGCTGTTCTCTCAGCCATGTCCGGCGGACCTCGAAAACCACAGACTTTCCCATCGCGCAGAAGTCGAAGGCAGGGGCACTGTCCGTGGGGGAGAGGCATTGCGCAAAAGGTTGCGGATCGAGGCCGCGGGCCTGCGCCGATCGCTGTACAAGTTGACCGGCGCCCGAAAGGTTCAGGTGGAATTCAGCGGCGACCGGGTGCCGGGCGGCTGATCCGCGGTCAGGCCCTGTCGTCGCCGATCCAGTGGTGGCGCAGCCAGCCGCAGGGGCGGCTCCAGTGCCGCCACGAACCGCGATACCCGGCAATGGCCTCTTCCATGTGGGGCCGACCGTGAAAGCACATCACGCGACAGTCCCCGGGCAGGCGCGGGGCGACAAGGTAGTTCAACGGCAGGCGCGGGATCGCATCGCGCTTGAAGCTGCAGACAAGCGGACCAGGCAGGTAGGCAAGCTGCCCGGCCTGCAGCGCGGTCATCGAGGTGTAATACTGTTCGCTGCCCTTGTGCGCCGCGATCGACCCCTCGGGATCGGCGGCGAATGCCTCGTAGAGATAGGGGTGCAGGTCCGGGTCGAAGCAGAAGACGGAGCCGTGACCGCCCTCCTGGCCGCGCCACTCGTAGCGCCATTCGCGCCGCATGGTGACCTTGTCGGGGGCGTGGTCGACGATCGCATCGAGCGGCCCGGTGATGGCGACGTCCAGGTCCAAGCCCAGCCGGGGTCCCTGCATCCCTGCAAGCCCGGGCCGGAACAGAGAGATCTTGCGCCAGGCCCCTTTGCGCCCGGCGCGCGTCATTCCCGCGACGATGGCGTCCTCGAAATCCTCGCGGGGGAGGGGGTGGACCTCGACACCGGGCTCGATCCCCTCGGCATCCTCAGTGAAACACACGAAGCGGACCTCGCGGTCCAGCCAGCGGCGCACGCCCCGGTGCAGCCGGTTGACATAGGCCGCCGGGTATTTCGTGCCCCACTTGATGCAGATGACGTTCAACATGAGGCCGTCTGCTCCTTGGTCAGGCCGTAATCTGTCGCGATCCGCCCCGTGGCGAGGGTCTCGTCGATGATGGCCAGGTTGGCCGCGCGGACCTCGGCGCTCTTGTAGCTGCGCGGGTGGTCCAGGTGGAGGCAGAGCGTGGAATAGCGGATGACCCGTGGCGTGACGCCCGCATGTTGCAGGCGGTAGCCGAATTCCCGGTCGCCGCCGCCATAGCGGATGCGGGTGTCGAAGCCGCACAGGCGTAGGGCATCAGCCCTCCAGCACGAGGAATTGTTGCCGTTGAAGGTCTTCCTGGCCGGGCTGATCCGGTCGAGCGGGCCGCCGATACCCCAAGCCGGGCCCAGCACCTTGAGCCACTTGGAACTGACCCCGAGGCCATGCCTGCGCAGCCAGCGCAGGCGAAAGGCGGCGCCGCTTCGGATCGACCCGGGCGTGATGGCCCGGCTGGTCGCCATAGGAAGCCGGAAATACCCCCCCGAAAGGAACTGTCCCGGCGCGGCCAGCCTTGCATGGGTGGCCAGAAGGTCGGGATGGGGGATGCAGTCGCCATCGGTGAACACCAGGTAATCGCCCCGTGCCGCGGCGATGGCGTCGTTGACAATCTGCCACTTGCGGAACCCGGCATCGCCGTGGCGGACATGGGTCAGCTTGAACAGTCCCTCCTGTCTCCCCAGGTCCCAGAAGCGGTCGATGACAGCGCATGTGTCGGCGCCCGAACCGTCATCGGCGATCACGATCTCGAAAGGTGCGCTACGCTGGCAGGCATACCCCGCGAGGGCTTTCTCCAGCCAGGCGGGCGAATTGTAGGTCGAGATGATGACGGAAATCTCTGGCATGGCCTGTCAAATCGGATCCGGGGTGCACCCCGCCTTGTGGCGGGTTCTACAGCCAAACGCCATGGGTGTCCTGGAAGTGACGAACGGCGGCGGCATCGGCCTGGCGACGGTCGTGGTCCTCGATCGTCGCGTGAAGCAGGGGTGTTGTATCGTCAGCCTCTGTACACATTGGGTTCAGTTCGGCCGCAACGGCAAGCACCCAGATCGGCACACCCCGGCGGGCCAGGTGGCCCGACAGCATCAGGTCGTCCACGGCCCAGATCACCGGCGGTATGTCGAAACAGGCGTCATCGAACCAGTCCGGGTCGACGCAGACCCCGCAAACGCCGTTGAAATGATCGACGCGCCCTTCCTTGCGAAAGCGGCGGCGCGGGGGTTTGCCGGATGCCCTCTGTCCGAACAACCCGCGGGATTTTTGGGCGAGGCGCCGGGCGTGGTAGGGCATGTTCAGCGCCTTGCTGAACGACACGGCAGTGGGTAGGCCGTGGGTGTCCCGCGGTGGGGCGAACCCCAGCCTGTCGATGGTTTCCCCGCGGACGCAGATCGCCTTGTCCGGATGCCTTGCGGCGCCGTCGATCAGCGCCCGTGCCCAGCCGGGCGGGTAATCCTGGTCGTCATCGCAGAAGATGATCCTCCGCCCGCTGCCACGCAGGTCGCGGGCGCAATGCAGCACCTTGCTTGCCGGGCCCAGGTCGGTATCGGGCCGGACGACTGTCACCCCCTCGGGAACCTTGGGAATCCGGCCGTCATACTCCGGGAAGCGGCGGTAGTAATGGGGGATGTGCAGGCGGATCTCGCTGATCCCGCCGTCCTGGGCCAGCAGGCTTTCGAGCGTCGGCCCGACCTTGTCGAAGCGGCTGGGAATGGTTGAAAGGGAAATGACGGTCATCAGGGCCTCGCAAACGATGTTGGCGCCGGTTATGTTCGGCCCTGCCCAGAGTGCAAGCCGAATTTCGGACCGCTCCCCGGTTTGCGCAAGGCAGCGCCGGAGCAGGGTGGTTTCGGCCGAGACATCGACCCGGTAGCGGTCGTGCATGACCAAAACGCGTTTCAAGGGACAGACGCCGCATGACCTCATCCCCCCTTCGTGTCTGCTTCTCGCTTGATCACGGGTTCCTGTACCCGACACTCGTGGCGCTGCGCGCTGATCCGAACCAGCCGCACGCCGCTGGAGATCCATATCATCGGCGTCGACCTGGAGGAGGCTGACTGGCACGCCATAGAAACCGTCTGCGCGGCCCGCCCGGGTGGGGGCGCGTGCCTCGTGCGCCATCCCCTGGCATCGGCGGATCACGTTCCCGAGGTCGCCAGACGGCTGCCGATGCTGTCCGTTCTGCTTTTGCCGCGGTTGACAACGGGGCGCATCCTTTATCTCGACGGTGATGTGCTCGTGACCCGGGACCTGGCCGAGCTTTTCTTTCGTGACATGCACGGGAAGCCCCTCTCTGCCTGCAAGGCAGTGAAGAACCTGATCCATGTTGACCTGGCGCGGAACCGGAAGGCTGCGCTGGTGCCGTTTGTCCGGCGCAACGCCCGCAAGAAACTGTCAAATCTTGCACGCATTTTCGGTGACGACTCCCCCGAGGATTACATCAACTCCGGTGTGGTTCTGCTGGACCTGGACCGTATCCGGGCCGAGCCTGCGGTCAGGGATCGCATGACCGACCTGCGCGCGGCGGCGCAATGGCGCTGGCCCGATCAGACTTGGCTTTTCAAGACTTTCCGGGGCAGAATCGACGACCTCGAGTTGAAGTGGAACACCTATCGCGGCAATGCGTTTCGCGGGGCGGCGCTGCTATCCCCCGCGTTGCGGCAGGCCCTGGCCACGTCGGCCCGCAACGCGGCAATCGTACATTTCGTCGGGTCGCGAAAACCCTGGAAACCCTGGCGCGGCTTTCCGCCCATGGGCGCGCGATGGTTCCGCCGTTGGCGGGATATCGCCCGCGACTTGCCGCCCGATCGCTGATGGTGGCGCCAGGAGGGATCAAACCGCGGACCTCTGGCGTGCCCTGGCGAAATCGTCTTCTGCGGCCAAGGCTGCGTTCAAGGCGCGTGCGGATGGACCGGCGTGACAGATGGCGGCCTCAGCTGGATTTGGAAGCTGCGCTGCTATCCCGAGGCGTCACGAAATTTGACCTGTGTCATGTTCTCCGGCGCGACCGCCCTGCACACTTGCTTCGGGAGGAGAGAACCATGACGCAGGACAGCGGCACGAAGCTGACCGCGTCCGGTGCTGTCGCCGGCACTGGCACGCAGGGAGAGTCGATCAACACTTCGGGGAGTCGCTGGGCCGAGGCCCGCAGCCTGATCGACGGATGGAAGTCCGGTATCAACATCGCGCACGAGGCGCTGGATCGCCACGTGTCGGAGGGGCACGGTGCGCAGGTCGCACTGCGATGGTTGGGCAAGGACGGCGCCAAAGGCGACGTGACCTACAGAGAGATGACCGACTTGGCGAGCCGTTTCGCCAACGTGCTGGCCGAACACGGGCTGGAAAAGGGCGACAGTGTCTTCGCGCTCACGGGACGCGTGCCCGAACTTTACGCGACGGCGCTCGGCACGCTGAAGGCCGGACTGGTCTTCACGCCGCTTTTCTCGGCCTTCGGGCCAGAGCCCATCCGAACCCGGATGGAGATCGGGGAGGCCAACGTTCTGGTCACGACTGCGGGCCTCTACCGCCGCAAAATCGCCAGATGGCGGTCCGAGATACCGTCGCTGAAGCTCGTCCTGATCCTCGGAGATGAGGCGCCCGACGATTGTGTTGCGCTGGGCCCCGCCATGGCGGCTGCTTCCCCGGCGTTCGAAACGGTCGCGACTTCGCCCGAGGACCCGGCGCTGATCCACTTCACGTCCGGCACGACCGGGCGCCCGAAGGGAGCCGTCCACGTCCACGGTGCTGTGGTCTACCACGCCTGGTCTGGGCGCCATGCGCTGGGCCTGACTCCGGGCGTGCGCTATTGGTGTACCGCCGATCCGGGCTGGGTGACCGGCACGTCCTACGGCATTATCTCGCCGCTGGTGAACCGGGGGACGATGCTGGTGGACGAGGCCGAGTTCGAACTGGACCGCTGGTACGGCACGATCGAACATGAACGGGTGCAGGTCTGGTACACCGCGCCCACCGCCATCCGAATGATGATGCGCGCTGGCGATGCGGCGGCGGCCGGGTATGATTTCTCGTCGCTCATCTTCCTCGCCAGCGTGGGCGAGCCGCTGAACCCCGAGGCGGTGATCTGGAGCGAGAGCGTCTTCGGTCAGCCCTTTCATGACAACTGGTGGCAAACCGAGACCGGGGGGATCATGATCGCGAACCGCCCCGGCATGGAGGTGCGCCCGGGCTCGATGGGCACGCCCCTGCCGGGGATCGAGGCGGGTATCGTCGCACGAACGGACGCGGGCCTCGAAGAACTCGGCGCCGGGGACATTGGCGAGCTTGCGTTGCGGCCTGGCTGGCCGTCAATGATGCGCGCCTATCTTAACGAGACGGAACGCTACCGAAAATGCTTTCTCGACGGCTGGTACCTTTCGGGCGATCTGGCGATGCGGGACGCGGACGGGTATTTCTGGTTCGTCGGCCGGGCAGATGACCTTATCAAGACCTCCGGCCACCTGATCGGGCCTTTCGAGGTCGAAAGCACCCTGATCGAGCATGACGCCGTCGCCGAGGCCGGCGTCATCGGCATCCCCGATGAAACGGCGGGCGAGGTCGTCAAGGCCTATGTCACGTTGAACCCGGGCTTCGAGCCATCGGAGGCGCTGGAACAGGAGATCCGCGGTCATGCCCGCAAGCGGCTTGGCCCCGCTGTCGCACCGCGCGAGATCGTGTTCCGCACCACGCTGCCCAAGACCCGCTCGGGCAAGATCATGCGCCGCCTACTGAAGGCGCGCGAGCTTGGCCTGCCCGAAGGCGATATTTCCACGCTGGAGACGGACGAGACATGAGTGCCACCGAAAAGCCCCGACTCGACCGGACGCATGTGCTGGATCTCTTGCGCCAGATGATCCGCATACGCCGCTTCGAGGACAAATGCGCCGAGCTTTACACGCTGGAGAAGATCCGCGGCTTCCTGCACCTCTACGACGGGGAGGAGGCAATCGCCGCCGGTGTCATCCCGGTCCTGCGCGACACGGACCGCATCGTTGCAACCTATCGCGAACACGGCCACGCGCTTGCCCGTGGCGTGCCGATGACAACCGTCCTGGCCGAGATGTATGGCAAGGCCGAGGGCTGTTCCGGCGGGCGTGGGGGCTCGATGCACATCTTTGACGCCGCCGCCAATTTCTACGGCGGAAACGCCATCGTGGGTGGCGGCCTGCCGCTGGCGGGTGGCCTCGCGCTTGCGGACCGGATGCGGGGCGAAGCGAATGTCACGGCCTGCTTCTTCGGCGAGGGCGCCGTGGCCGAGGGTGAATTCCATGAGACCATGAACCTCGCAGAACTGTGGGATCTTCCCGTGCTGTTCGTTTGCGAGAACAACGGGTACGCGATGGGATCCGCTGTCGAGCGGACCGAATCCGAGACGGAGATCTTCGAAAAGGCCAAGGTCTACGGGATCGAGGCCGAGCAGGTGGATGGCATGGACGTGGTTGCGGTGGAAGCTGCGGCACGCCGGGCCATCGCCCGGATACGGGAGACCGGACGGCCACATTTCCTCGAATGCAAGACCTACCGCTTCCGCGCCCATTCCATGTTCGACGCACAGCTCTACCGCGAGAAGGACGAGGTGGCGACATGGCGGCTGAAGGGTCCGATCGTGCGTTTCCAGAATTGGCTTCTGGAGAACGGCTTGATTCACCAGTCAGACGTCGACGAGATCGAGGCCCGGGTTTCGGACGAGATCGCCGAGGCCGTCGAATTCGCCGAGGCGGGCAGTTGGGAGCCGCCCGAGACGCTGACGACCCATGTCCTGGGTACGCAGCCGGATCCGCCTGAGGCCGCAACCCCTTCGGGAAAGTTGCTGAAGGCGACCTACCGCGAGGCGGTGAAGCAGGGCATCCGCGATGCGATGCTGCGCGACGCGCGGGTATTTCTCATGGGCGAGGACGTGGGTGCCTACGGCGGCTGTTATGCCGTGACCAAGGGCCTGATGGCGGAGTTCGGCGAGGACCGCATCCGTGATACGCCGCTGAGCGAGTCGGGGTTCACGGGCGCGGGCATCGGCGCCGCGGCGGCGGGGATGCGACCCATCGTGGAGTTGATGACCGTCAACTTCAGTCTGCTCGCGCTCGACCAAATCATGAACACCGCGGCTGCAATCCGGCACATGTCGGGCGGTCAGTTCGGTGTGCCACTCGTGATCCGCATGGCAACCGGGGCGGGCAAGCAGCTCGCCGCGCAGCATTCGCATTCGCTTGAGGGATGGTATGCACATATCCCCGGATTGAAGGTGCTCGCCCCCGCCACGCTGGAGGATGCACGGGGGATGCTGGGCAGCGCGCTTGAGGATCCCGACCCGGTGCTGATCTTCGAGAACGTCATGCTCTACAACATGGCCGGGCAGATCGATGAGACGGCCGGAGCCGTCGACATCACGAAGGCAGCGATCCGGCGGGAGGGTACGGACGTGAGCCTCATTACCTATGGCGGCTCGCTCTGGAAGACGCTGGAGGCGGCGGAGAGCCTTGCGAAGGAGGGGATCAGCGCCGAGGTGATCGACCTGCGTACCCTGCGTCCGCTCGACGACCAGACGATTCTCGCATCGCTCGGCAAGACCCGCCGCGCGGTCGTCGTGGACGAGGGCTGGCGCTCGGGCTCGCTTGCGGCCGAAATCATGGCGCGCATCATGGAGCAAGGGTTCTGGTCGCTCGATGGGCCGGTCTCGCGCGTTTGTTCCGAGGAGGTTCCGATCCCCTATCCGGCGCATCTGGAACAGGCGTCGATTCCGCAGGTCGACAGGATCGTTGCCGCCGCCCGCGCGCAAATGGGGCGCTGAGATGGGCGTTTTCGTCATGCCCTCGCTCGGCGCGGACATGGAGGCGGGCAAGCTGGTCGAATGGCTGGTGAAACCGGGCGACACCGTTCATCGGGGCGACGTCGTGGCCGTGGTCGAAACCCAGAAAGGCGCGATCGAGATCGAGGTTTTCGAAGAGGGTACCGTGACCGAGTTGCTGGCCGAACTGGGCCGGGAGCTGCCTGTCGGCACGCCGCTCGCCATCGTGCTCGCCGATGGCGAGGCGGCGTCAGAGGCGCGACCTGCCGCGGCACCCGGACCCGCGCACGCAGCACCGGAACCGCTCACAAAGCCCGAGCTTCCCCAGGTCCGGGAACCGCGGCAGGCGATCGAACCACCAAAGGCCCCCGCTGCCCCGATGCGTCGCGCTCCTGGCGCGCTGCGCGCCTCGCCCGCCGCGCGTCAACTGGCCGAGAAACTCGGCGTCGACGTCGCGTCCCTGACGGGCAGCGGGCCGGGTGGCGCCATCCTGCTCGCCGATGTGGAACACGCAGCCCCGGGCCAGTCCGAGGCAAAGGCCTCTCCCATGGAGGAAATGCGCAAAGCCATCGCGGCCGCCATGACGCGGGCCAAGCGGACGATCCCGCATTTCTACATTTCCGAGACCATCGACGTCGACCCAGCGATCAGCTTCCTCGAGAAGGTGAACGCGGATCGCCCCCCGGCCGAGCGTATCCTCCTCGGCGCCCTTTTCGTTCGCGCTGCGACGCGGGCAGCGATCAAGAGTCCGGTGATGAACGGCCATTACCTCGATGAACGCGGCTTCGTTCCGTCCGAAGGGGTGAACCCGGGCGTCGCCATCGCGCTTCGCGGTGGTGGTCTGGTCGCACCCGCGTTGATGAACGCCGGCGCGATGACACTCGAGGAGACGATGGCCGGTATGCGAGACCTCGTCGCCCGCGCCCGCGCCGGACGGCTCCGGGCGTCGGAGATGACACAGGGAACCATCACGGTGTCAAGTCTGGGTGAGTCGGGGGCCGAGGCGATGACAGGCGTGATCTTCCCGCCTCAGGTTGCCTTGATTGGCCTGGGCGCACCCCACCTCCGCCCATGGGTGGTCGCTGGGGAGATCATCCCACGCCACGTCGTCACGGTGACTGTCTCGGCAGACCACCGCGTCAGCGACGGACGTCAGGTGGCCCGCTTCATCGCCGCATTCGAAAACGCCATCCAGACACCGGAGGAACAATGACCAGCACCGATTACAAAAGTATCTTTCTGGAGGAACTGGTCCGCGTCGCACCGGATATCGAGGCAGCGGATATCGGCGACGACGACCATATTCAGGACGATCTGGATCTCGACTCGATGGACGTGCTCAACCTTGTGACCGCGCTGCACGAACGGCTCGGGATCGACATCCCGGAAAGAGATTATCCCGAGATATCGACCGTGAACCGCGCGGAAGCCTACTTGTCCCGCCGCGGATCATGAAGCTTTTGTAGGGTCTTGACCCGATTCAAGGCGGTGTTCCGAGCGGGGGCTCTTGATCGACCAGACCATTAGGCGTGACGAGAGGGTGGCGCGGTAACGCATGCAAAATGGAGGTGCCGTCCCGGGCGAGGTCGCGAGCGACCGCCCAACCTGTTCAGAACGCGGACAAATACCTTGGAGGATTTGGTGGAGCCTAGGGGGATCGAACCCCTGACCTCTTGCATGCCATGCAAGCGCTCTCCCAGCTGAGCTAAGGCCCCGTTATTGTTGCCGGCTTGCGGCAACGAAGTGGTCTCTAAGGGTGGGCGCGGGCGAGATCAAGCGAAAATTCCCGCCGGCGCCAGATTCCTTGGTGACCTCAGGTCTCCTCGTCCGGTGCGGCCACGTCGGTAAGATCATCGAGCGAGACGTCGTCATCGTCGTCGTCGTCTTCCAGCACGTCGTCGCCCAAGCTGCCGTTCGACTCTTCCTCGCTATCGTCGAGGACGATTTCCTCGTCGTTCGAGGACTTTTCCTCGGCCTTCTTCGACTGGGCGTCAGCTGCATCGGCGACCATGGTGCGGGTCTTGCCGGTCTCGACCTGGACCACCTCGCCCGTGTAGGGGCTTACGATCGGGTTGGCATTAAGGTCGTAGAACCGTTTGCCGGTGGTCGGGCAAACCCGCTTGGTTCCCCATTCTTCCTTGGGCATCGTTGCTTCCTCTGTGCGATATGGCAGCACTTGGCGTGATCGTCGCCACCTGCCATAAGCGGATAGGCGTGTCAAAGGCTAACACGCAGGCAATTCGTAAAGGGTGCCTATGGGCCGTCTTGTCGTTGAAGGCAACCCCCCGGTCGAGGTCATTGTCCGGCGCAACGCGCGGGCACGTCGGCTGACGCTGCGCGTATCGCGGCTGGACGGGCGCGCCACCCTGACCCTGCCCGTGCGGGTGCGCGAGCGCGAGGCGCGGGCCTTTCTGCATGACAGGGCAGGCTGGCTGCGGGCGCAACTGGCCACTGTCATCCCGGAACAGTACCCTGCCTTCGGGCAGGTGATGCCCTTTCGCGGTCGATCCCTGACCGTTGTTCAGGGCAGCGGGCGCGGCGTTCGGCTGGTGGACGATCGTCTGCTTGTCCCGCCGGGGTCCGACAGGCTGGGTCCACGCCTGATGGGGTTTCTCAAGGCCCGCGCCCGGGATGCGCTGGTCGAGGCCTGCGATCGTCACGCGGGCGCGCTGGGCCAGACCTACGGCCGGATCACGCTACGCGATACGCGCTCCCGCTGGGGGTCGTGCTCGTCCCGCGGGGACCTGATGTTCTCGTGGCGGCTGATCATGGCCCCGGCCGAGGTTCTGGACTATGTCGCCGCTCACGAGGTGGCGCACCTGGCCCACATGGACCATTCCCCGGCCTTCTGGGCCGAGGTGGCGCGCCTTTTCCCCGGTCACGCCGGCCCGCGCCGATGGCTGCGGGATGAAGGCGCCGCGCTGCATCGCATCCGCTTTGATTGAACATATGAACGGGCGGTCGAGATTGACGGCGTCCCGATTTGTGATCACAAAGAACCATGCTCATTCATTCCAAGGCCACCGAACCCACCGGCGCCGCCCATGACCGGGTCTACCGAAGTCTGCGGTTGCGCATCCTGCACGGCGAGATGCACCCCGGACAGCACCTGACCCTTCGCGGCATCGGCAAGGATTTCGGTGTCTCGATGACACCCGCGCGCGAGGCGGTGCGCCGCCTGGTGGCGGAGGGCGCGCTTTCTCTGTCCTCGTCGGGGCGGGTCTTCACCCCCGAGTTGTCGAACGAACGGATCGAGGAACTGGCCGCGCTGCGCGCCCTGCTGGAGCCGGAACTGGCCAGCCGGGCCCTGCCGCGCGCCCACCTGGCGCTGATCGAGCGGCTGGAAGAGATCAACCACCGTGTCCGACAGATGATCGCCCGGCACGATGCGAGCGGCTACATCCGCCTGAACCTGGAATTCCATCGCACGCTCTACCTGCGGTCCCAGGCCCCGGCGATGCTGGCCATCACGGAAACCGTCTGGCTGCAACTGGGGCCGACAATGTCCAAGCTCTACGGACAGCTGCGCCGGACAGAACCGCCGCATAATCACAAGCTGATCCTCGCGGCCCTCAAGGCCGGGGACGAACCCGGTCTGCGCTTGGCCGTGCGCAGCGACGCAACGCAGGGGTTGCGGATGCTGAAGGTCTGATCAGGCGGTCTCGGCGCCCGGTTTCATGGTCGCCGCGATCCGTGCCAGGGCGTCGCGGAAGTCGGCCCCGCCGATGTGCAGCCTGTGTGCGATATGGCTGACCTGCCGGTATTCGCTTGGATGGATCTGGCCATCGGCCACGGCCACATGCAGCGCCGATTCCAGGACGATCCGGCATTCGTCCTCGGTCAGGCCCTCGCCCAGGGCGTCGATATCGCCAATGTGGGACTGCACCTGGCCGATCATGTCGCGCACCCGACCGAGATCGTAGTCACGCCCGGTCAACCTGCCCAGGATGCCGGCGATATGGCTGACCTCGCGGTCGTCCACATCGCCGTCCGAGATCGCCACATGGGTCATCGCCGCCAGCGCGTTGATTGCCAGGGTGTCCGAGATCCTGCGCCTGCGGCCGCGCTTGAGCCGCTTGTGGATCAACAAGGTCAAAACGAGGAAGAGCAACGCCCCGGTCAGGACAATCGGTCCGGCGTGGCCGAATACAAGCGCCTGCGGTGTCAGTTGTGGCGTGACCGGTAGATCGGTGGGCAGGGCCCCGACCGCCTGGCCCTGTGCGACATCCTCGGCCGACAAAGAGCGATATGCGGTCCCGACGCAGTCCGCGTCCGACAAGGCATAGGACTTGATGGTGGTATGGACCGGGATGAAGGCAATCGTCATGGTCTCGACAAGGTGACACAGGGCATAGGTGCCACCCGATCCGGTGGGAATTTCCGTACCGGACAGCAGGATGAGGTCTTTCCCCCACATCCCGACGCCCCGGTCGGCCTGGGCTGGAAACGCGACCGAGAGGGTCAGAAGAAGGGCGAGGGCGAGACGGGCAACAACCTGGCGCATCGGGTCAATCCTGCTGTGGCAATGATCAGCATCCAAGCTGGCCGTGCATTGGGGCAGGTTTTTGGCCACGTCGCGGCGATTTGCGGCCCGGAATCTAAAAGGACCCCGGCATGATGCGGGGTCCTGTCCTGCACTCGTCAGGGCGTTGGATCAACTGTGAATCGGGCCGTCGCCACAGGCCAGGGCCGCCTCGCGCACCGCTTCGGAATAGGTCGGGTGGGCGTGGCTGGTCCGCGCCAGATCCTCGGCCGCGGCGCCGAATTCCATGGCCACGCAGACCTCGTGGATCAGGTCGCCCGCAGCAGGGCCGATGATATGGCAGCCCAGGATGCGGTCGGTTTCCTTGTCGGCAAGGATCTTGACGAACCCGTCACCGGCGAAATTCGCCTTGGCCCGGCCATTGCCCATGAAGGAGAACTTGCCGACCTTGTAGGCGCGGCCCGCCTCCTTGAGTTGTTCCTCGGTCTGGCCGACATTGGCCACCTCGGGGTGGGTGTAGATCACGCCCGGCACCAGGTTGTAGTCCACGTGCCCCGCCTGGCCGGCCAGGGTCTCGGCAAGGGCCATGCCGTCGTCCTCGGCCTTGTGTGCCAGCATCGGCCCGGCGATGGCGTCGCCGATGGCATAGATGCCCGGCACGTTCGTGGCGAAATGCGCGTCTGTCTTGACCTGGCCACGGTCTGTCAGTTCGACGCCCACAGACTCCAGCCCCAGCCCGTCGGTGTAAGGCTTGCGGCCCGTGGCCACCAGCACGGTATCCGCGTCCACGGTATGCTCGCTGTCGTCCTTGCGCATCTTGTAGGTCACCTTGGCCTTGGTCTTGAGCGTCTCGACCCCCTGTACGGCCGCCCCCATGACGAAGGTCAGTCCCTGCTTTTTCAGAAGTTTCTGGAAACTCTTCTGCACCTCGGCATCCATGCCGGGAGTGATGGCGTCAAGGTATTCGATCACCGTCACCTCGGCGCCAAGGCGCTGGTAGACGCTGCCCAGTTCCAGGCCGATGACACCAGCCCCGATCACCACGAGCTTTTTCGGCGGCTTCTTGAGGCTCAGCGCCCCGGTCGAGGAGACGACGGTTTCCTCGTCGATCTCGACGCCGGGCAGGGTGGCCACGTCGGACCCGCTGGCGATGATGATGTGCTTGGCATCAAAGGTGTCGTCGCCGACCTTGACCTTGCCGGCCCCGGGGATCGACCCCCAGCCCTTGAGCCAGTCGATCTTGTTCTTCTTGAACAGGTATTCGATGCCTTGGGTGTTCTGGCCGATGGTTTTTTCCTTGTAGGCCATCATCTGTTTCCAGTCGACCGAGGGGCTTTTGCCCTTCAGGCCCATCTCGGTGAAGTTGTGCTCGGCCTCGTGCAGCATGTGCGTGGCGTGCAGCAGCGCCTTGGACGGGATGCAACCCACGTTCAGGCAGGTGCCGCCCAGTGTCTCGCGCCCTTCGACCACGGCCGTTTTCAGGCCCAGCTGCGCACAGCGGATCGCGCAGACATAGCCGCCGGGGCCGGAGCCGATGATGATGACGTCATAGGATGCCATGGGGGGTGTTCCTTCGTTATTGGTGCGGGTCGCGCCGCGATCAGATCAAAGCTGCCAGAAGCAGGGCCATGGTTGCAAGAAAACCCAAGGCCCAGATCAGGCTGCGCCACGGGGTCCAGCCCAGCAGGTAGGCGGGCACGTAAAGGACGCGCGCCGCCAGGTAGACCCAGGCGGATGCGGCGGTGAAACCGCCGGATTTGTCGGCGAGGGTTATCACCAGAACGGCAGGCGTAAAGAGGGCAAGACTCTCAAAATGGTTATTCAGCGCCCGCTGCGCCCGGCCCGCCGTGCCGGTCAGCTGACGCGGTTCGTCGCGGGGCGAGGCGGCGTAATCGGTGCCGACCTGTTTCTGTGCGAGGCCCGAGTAGAGCGTGAACTGCACGGCCTGCAGCAGAACGGCGAGGGTGAGGGTGAGGAGTTCGGGGGTCATTGGGGTGTCTCTTGTGTCATCGTCGGACTTGCTCCGACGATCTCTGGCCACAAATCACGCCAAGCGGCATTGGACGACTCGATCAGGTCCACTTTCCACGCTCGATTCCAACGCTTGAGGGATTTTTCACGCTGAATGGCCGCTGCCGGTGCGGCGTGCTGCTCGAACCAGACAAGGCGTTCGAGGTTGTAACGATCCGTAAAGCCCTCGATCGCGTGTGTCCGATGTTCGTGGACACGGCGGATCAGATCATCCGTGACGCCGATGTATAGTGTTCCATTGGGTTTGTTCGTCATCATATACACGAACATGAGGAAAGCCTGAATGCATGAGACCCTCGGGTCGAGCCCGAGGGTGACGGGGCAAGGAAGGCGCGTTCTGAAGTCATTGGGCGGGTACCTGCGATGCACCTACGATCAGAATGCTCAACGCAACTATGAACGCTGACAACGAAACGGCACCCAAGATCGAATTGAGCGTGACGATATGATAGTTCCAGAACTCTGAAAATTTGGATCCGGGCGTTGTTGCCGTGAACGCATAAGAAACCAGCAGACCGAGCATCATCGTCGAAATAGCGACCAAGAACCAGAACATTGCCCATTTGATGCTTTGCAACGGTATTGTCACCATTGTTTGTGCAGAGGCGTTTCCCAAGAACGTGAGCAAAGCTAGTATTCCTCCACCATTGAGAAGCAGAATGGAACGAAGAAAAGCCAAGCCAAGGCTGGTAGCCCGCTCCTGTCGGGAGATTTCCAGACCTTCATCATTCATTGCGAAATGACACCCCTCATAGTGTGTAGCCGCACGGTCAGCGCCCAACTCTCGTCTCGGCCGGGCGCTTTGCGCCCACCCGGCGGCCGGGCGCTGCCCTGTGATCGGCGCGGTGTCATCGGCAAGCCTTCTTACAAATCCATCAACAGCCGCCGCGGGTCTTCCAGGGCCTCTTTCACGCGCACGAGGAAGGTCACGGCGCCCTTGCCGTCGACGATGCGGTGGTCGTAGGACAGCGCCAGGTACATCATCGGGCGGATCTCCACCTGGCCCTTCACGGCCATGGGCCGCTCCTGGATCTTGTGCATGCCGAGGATGCCCGACTGCGGCGGGTTCAGGATGGGCGAGGACATGAGCGAGCCGTAGACCCCGCCGTTGGAGATGGTGAAGGACCCGCCCTGCATGTCGGCCATGCCCAGCTTGCCGTCGCGGGCCTTGGTGCCCAGCTCGGCGATTTCCTGTTCGATGGCGGCAAAGCTTTTCAGGTGCGCGTCGCGCAGCACCGGCACGACCAGCCCGTTGGGCGTGCCCACGGCGACGCCCATGTGCACGTAATCCTTGTAGACCACGTGATCGCCGTCGATCTCGGCGTTGACGTCTGGCACCTCGCGCAGGGCGTGGCAGCAGGCCTTCACGAAGAACGACATGAAGCCCAGCTTGACGCCGTGTTTCTTGAGGAACAGGTCCTTGTATTCGTTGCGCAGGTCCATGACGGGGCCCATGTCGGCCTCGTTGTAGGTGGTCAGCATCGCGGCGGTATTCTGCGCCTCTTTCAGGCGGCGCGCGATGGTCTGGCGCAGGCGCGTCATCTTGACCCGCTCCTCGCGGCTGGCGTCGTCGGCGGGCACCGGGGCGCGGGCCGGGGCCTTGGCGGCGGGCGCCTCTTGCGCCTTGGGCTCGGACAGGGCCTTGAGCACGTCCTCTTTCATGACCCGGCCATCCTTGCCGGTGCCCTTGACGTCGGACAGGTCGTTCTCGGCCATCAGTTTCTTGGCACTGGGGGCGTTCTCGACATCCTTGCCGCTGCTGCTGGCCGACCCGGTGGACGCGGGGGCCGCCTCTTTCGGTGTGCTTTCGGCCGGGGCGGCTCCGTCCTCGGTGGACATCACGGCCAGCTTGCCGCCCGCCTCGACGGTGCTGCCTTCCTCGGCCAGCACTTCGGTCAGGACACCGGCGGCCGGGGCGGGCACCTCGACCGAGACCTTGTCGGTCTCAAGCTCGCAGAGCATCTCGTCGGCGGCGAAGGCCTCGCCCGGTTTCTTGAACCAGGTCGAGACGGTCGCCTCGGACACGCTCTCGCCAAGGGTGGGCACCATGACGTCCATCTCGCCCCCGCTCGGGGTGGGCTGGTCGGACTTCTCGTCCTTGGCCTCGGCCCTTTCGCCGTTCTTCTTCTGGCTGCGTTCGGTGGTTTCCTCGGGGCCGGCATTGTCAGCCGCCGAGATGTTGGCGAGCAGGGCATCGACGCCAACGGTCTCGCCCTCGCCCGCGACAATCTCGGACAGGGTGCCGGCGGCCGGGGCGGGCACCTCGACCGTCACCTTGTCGGTTTCCAGTTCGCAGAGCATCTCGTCTGCGGCGACACTGTCGCCGGGCTTCTTGAACCAAGTGGCCACCGTGGCTTCGGTGACGCTTTCGCCCAGGGTGGGGACACGGACTTCGGTCATTGGATCATTTCCCTTCGATGGTCAGCGCGTCGTTCACGAGCGCCTCTTGTTCGGACTTGTGGCGCGAGGCGAGGCCCGTGGCGGGCGACGCGGCGGCGGGGCGGCCCGCGTAGATCGGGCGCGTGTGCTTGGCCTTGATGCGGGTCAGGACCCACTCGATGTTGGGTTCGATGAAGAACCAGGCGCCCTGGTTCTTGGGCTCCTCCTGGCACCAGGCCATCTCGGCGTTGGGAAAACGCTGAAGCTCCTTTACGGCGGACTGGGCCGGGAAAGGGTAGAACTGTTCGAACCGCATCAGGTAGACGTCGTCGATACCGCGCCTGTCACGTTCCTCCAACAGGTCGTAGTAGACCTTTCCCGAACACATGACGACGCGCCTGATCTTCTCATCCTCGGCCAGCCTGGTGTCGGACAACCCGTATTGGGCATCATCCCACAGAACGCGGTGGAAGCTGCTGCCTTCCTGGAATTCCTTGGCCGTGCTGACCGCCAACTTGTGGCGCAACAGGGATTTCGGGGTCATCAGGATCAGCGGCTTGCGGTAGGTGCGGTGCAACTGCCGGCGCAGGATGTGGAAGTAGTTGGCCGGCGTGGTGCAATTGGCCACGATCCAGTTGTCGCCACCGCACATCTGCAGGAACCGTTCCAGCCGGGCCGAGCTGTGCTCGGGGCCCTGGCCCTCCCAGCCATGCGGCAGCAGGCAGACCAGGCCCGACATGCGCAGCCACTTGCTTTCACCCGAACTGATGAACTGGTCGAACATGATCTGCGCGCCGTTGGCGAAATCGCCGAACTGCGCTTCCCAAAGGGTCAGGGCGTTGGGTTCCGCCAGCGAATAGCCGTATTCGAAGCCCAGGACCGCGTATTCCGACAGCATCGAGTCGATGGCCTCGAAGCGCGCCTGTCCCTCGCGGATATGGTTGAGCGGGTAATAGCGTTCCTCGGTTTCCTGGTTGACGATACCGGAATGGCGCTGGCTGAAGGTGCCGCGGGTGCTGTCCTGCCCGGACAGCCGGACCGGGTAGCCTTCGGTCATCAGGCTGCCGAACGCCAGGGCCTCGGCGGTGGCCCAGTCGAAGCCCTCGCCGGTTTCGAACATCTTCTGCTTGGTCTCCAGCAGGCGGCCAACCGTCTTGTGGATCGGAAAGCCCTCGGGGACCGTCGTGAGGGCGCGACCGATATCATCGAATGTCTTCTTCTTGATGGCCGTCTCGCCGCGCTGGTAATTCTCGTCCTTGCGGTCCATGTGGGACCACTTGCCATCGAGCCAGTCGGCCTTGTTCGGGCGGTATTCCCTCCCCGCCTCGAACTCGTCATTGAGGTAGCTCTGGAACTTGGTCTTCTGCTCGTCGATCTCGCCCTCGGGGATAAGCCCGTCCTTGACCAGCCGCTCGGTGTACAAGGTCAGCGAGGTCTTCTGCTGCTTGATCTTCTTATACATGATCGGGTTGGTGAACATCGGCTCGTCGCCCTCGTTATGACCGAAGCGGCGGTAGCAGATGATGTCGATGACAACGTCCTTGTGGAATTTCTGGCGGAACTCGGTGGCGACCTTGGCCGCGTGGACAACGGCCTCGGGGTCATCTCCGTTGACGTGGAAGATCGGCGCCTCGACCATCAGTGCGATGTCCGTGGGATAGGGCGAGGACCGCGAGAAATGCGGTGCGGTGGTAAAGCCGATCTGGTTGTTGACGACCAGGTGCATGGTGCCGCCCGTCCGATGGCCGCGCAAACCTGACAGGCCAAACCCCTCGGCCACGACGCCCTGTCCCGCGAAGGCCGCGTCGCCATGCAACAGGATGCCCATGACGGCCGTCCGGTCGGTGTCGTTCAACTGGTCCTGCTTGGCGCGGACCTTGCCCAGGACGACCGGGTTCACCGCTTCCAGGTGCGAGGGGTTGGCGGTCAGCGACAGATGCACCGAATTGCCGTCGAATTCGCGGTCGCTCGAGGCGCCGAGATGATATTTCACGTCGCCCGAGCCGTCCACGTCCTCGGGCTTGAAGCTGCCGCCCTGGAATTCGTGGAAAATGGCGCGGTAGGGCTTGGCCATGACGTTGGCCAGGATGTTCAGGCGGCCGCGGTGCGGCATGCCGATGACGATATCCTTGAGGCCAAGGTTGCCGCCGCGCTTGATGATCTGCTCCATCGCCGGGATCAGGCTTTCGGCCCCGTCGAGGCCGAACCGCTTGGTGCCCATGTACTTGACATGCAGGAACTTCTCGAAGCCCTCGGCCTCAACCATCTTGTTGAGGATCGCCTTGCGGCCGTTCTGGGTGAAGGCGATTTCCTTGCCCAGCCCCTCGATCCGTTCCTTCAGCCAGCCGGATTCCTCGGGGTTGGAGATGTGCATGTATTGCAGCGCGAAGGTGCCGCAATAGGTGCGCTGAACGATGGCCAGAATGTCGCGCATCGAGGCCACTTCGAGCCCCAGCACGTTGTCGATAAAGATCGGCCGGTCCATGTCCTTGTCCTCGAACCCGTAGGACCTGGGATCGAGTTCGGGGTGTGGGGTCTGGTCGCGCATGCCCAGCGGGTCAAGGTCGGCCACGAGATGACCGCGGATGCGGTAGGCGCGGATCAGCATCAGCGCACGGATGCTGTCCAGGACCGCGTGACGGACCTGTTCCTGGGACAGGCCGACACCCTGTTCCTCGGCCTTTGCCTTGATCTTCTCCGCCGCGGCCTTGGCCTCCTTGGGGTCGGCGGGCCACTGGCCATCCAGCGCCGCGGTCAGCTCGTCGTTGGGCTGGGGTGGCCAGTCAGGGCGCGCCCAGCTCGGCCCGGCGGCCTCGGCACGTGCCTCGGCGGGGGCATCGCCGAGCGCCTTGAAGAAGTCGCGCCAGCTCTCGTCGACGGCGCCCGGGTTCGAGGCATACTTGGCGTAGAGCTGTTCGATGTATTCCGCATTGTGCCCCTGCATGAAACTGGAGGCATGGAAAACGTCGTTGGGGGATTGGTCGGTCATGGCGCGACTACCTTTCGATGCAGCAGGGGTTGGCGCCCCCCGTATGCGCAACGGGCCCGGGCACATCGGCCCGGGCCTGCGCGGCCAGAACGATAAGGCCCAGACACAGGCACAACACGAAGAAGAGGGCCGAGGCGAGGGCCTCCTTGCGCGTCCGTGCCTGGTGCTTGTCCGGGTCCATCATGATGTGGTCTTTCGGGCTCAGCCCTTCTCGATGGCTGCCATCACGGCTTCGCCCAGTGTGGCGGGGCTGTCGGCGACAACGATCCCGGCGGACTTCATCGCCTCGATCTTGCTTTCCGCGTCGCCCTTGCCGCCGGCCACGATGGCCCCGGCATGGCCCATGCGGCGGCCCGGTGGGGCGGTGCGGCCCGCGATGAAGCCCGCGACGGGCTTCCACCGGCCCTTTTTCTTCTGTTCGGCCAGAAACTCCGCCGCCTCTTCCTCGGCCGAGCCGCCGATCTCGCCGATCATGATCATCGACTGGGTCTCGTCGTCCTCAAGGAACATGTCCAGCACGTCGATGTGTTCGGTTCCCTTGATGGGGTCGCCGCCAATCCCCACGGCGGTGGACTGTCCCAACCCCATGTCCGAGGTCTGCTTGACCGCCTCGTAAGTCAAGGTGCCCGAACGCGAGACCACGCCGACCGAACCGCGCTTGTGGATATGGCCCGGCATGATGCCGATCTTGCAGGCGTCGGGCGTGATGACACCCGGGCAGTTGGGCCCGACAAGGCGCGAGCTGGAGCCTTCCAGCGCGCGCTGGACCTTCATCATGTCCAGCACCGGGATTCCTTCGGTGATGCAGACGATCAGCTCCATCTCGGCGTCGATGGCTTCAAGGATCGAGTCCGCGGCGAAGGGTGGCGGCACGTAGATGACAGAGGCGTTGGCCTCGGTTGTCGCCTTGGCTTCGTGAACCGAGTTGAACACCGGCAGGTCCAGATGCGTCGTGCCGCCCTTGCCCGGCGTCACGCCCCCGACCATCTTGGTCCCGTAGGCAACGGCCTGTTCAGTGTGGAACGTGCCCTGCGACCCGGTCAGGCCCTGGCAGATCACTTTGGTATTTTCGTCAACGAGGATTGCCATCGGGGTTAGCCTTTCACTGCCTTAACAATTTTCTGCGCGCCGTCCTTGAGGTCGTCGGCGGCGATCACGTCCAGGCCGGAGGAATTGATGATCTCCTTGCCCTGTTCGACGTTCGTGCCTTCAAGACGCACCACCAGCGGCACCTTCAGCCCGACGTCCTTGACCGCGGCCACCACGCCCTCGGCGATGACGTCGCAGCGCATGATGCCCCCGAAGATGTTGACAAGGATGCCCTTCACGTTCTCATCCGAGGTGATGATCTTGAACGCCTCGGTCACCTTTTCCTTGGTGGCGCCGCCGCCCACGTCGAGGAAGTTGGCCGGTTCCGCGCCGTAGAGCTTGATGATGTCCATGGTCGCCATGGCCAGGCCGGCGCCGTTGACCATGCAGCCGATCTCGCCGTCCAGCGCGATGTAGTTGAGGTCGTACTTGGAGGCTTCCAGTTCTTTGGAATCCTCTTCGGTGGTGTCGCGCAGCTCGCCGATGTCCGCATGGCGGTAGATGGCGTTGCCGTCGAAACCCATCTTGGCGTCAAGGCATTTCAGGTCGCCCTTGTCGGTCACGATCAGCGGGTTGATTTCCAGCTGTTCCATGTCCTTCTCGACGAACATCTTGTAAAGCGTTCCCATCAGGGCCACGCATTGCTTGACCTGTGGGCCCTTCAGGCCGAGTTCGAAGGCGATCCGGCGTCCGTGGAAGGCCTGGTAGCCCGTGGCCGGATCCACTGAGAAGGACAGGATCTTCTCGGGGCTCGTCTCTGCGACCTCCTCGATGTCCATCCCGCCCTCGGTCGAGGCCACGAAGGACACGCGGCTTGTGGTGCGGTCGACCAGCAGCGCGAGGTAGAGCTCGGTTTCGATGCCAGAGCCGTCTTCGATGTAGATGCGGTTGACCTGCTTTCCCGCCGGGCCGGTCTGCTTGGTCACCAGGGTGCGGCCGAGCATCTTCTTGGCTTCGTCTGCGGCTTCCTCCACCGACTTGGCCAGGCGCACGCCACCCGCGTCGCCGGCGCTGTCTTCCTTGAAGGACCCCTTGCCGCGGCCGCCCGCGTGGATCTGTGCCTTGACCACCCAGAGCGGTCCGTCCAGTTCCCCCGCCTTGGTCTTGGCCTCTTCCGCTTTCAGGACAACACGCCCGTCACTGACAGGCGCACCGTAGGAGCGCAGCAGAGCCTTTGCCTGGTATTCGTGGATATTCATGGTTGTCCCTCGATCAGATGGATTTACCTGCGATCAAACATGCGACACCCGGTGGTCAAAAGAACATTTTCCCAGATTGCCGGGAAAAAGCGACATTTGTGATCACACCTCATTTGCTGTGATCACAAAATTCGGTATACTACGGTATCCCGAGCCCGTGCCCAAACGAACCGGCCGAGAATCACCGCCCCGGGGGGCAGGCGGAGCCGTGTGGTGGCCAGGCAGCAAAAAGGGGCGCCCGAAGGAACGCCCCTTTCGCAATCTGTCCGGATGGGCTCAGGCCAGGCTCTCGTCGATGCCCTTGCAGGCGCTGACAAGGTCTTTCACCGCGTCGACCGAGTGGTTGAACATGGCCTGTTCTTCCTTGTTCATCTTGATCTCGACAACGCGCTCGATTCCGCCCGCGCCGATCACGGTGGGCACGCCCACGTAGAAGCCGTTGAGCCCGTAGGCGTTGTCCACGTAGGCCGCGCAGGGAAGCAGGCGCTTCTGGTCCTTGAGGTAGGCCTCGGCCATCTCGATGCCGGCGGTGGCGGGTGCATAGAACGCCGAGCCGGTCTTGAGCAGGCCGACGATCTCGGCGCCGCCGTCGCGGGTGCGCTGGACGATGGCGTCCAGCTTGTCCTGGGTGGTCCAGCCCATCGCGACCAGGTCGGGCAGGGGAATGCCGGCGACGGTGGAATAGCGCGTCAGGGGCACCATGGTGTCGCCGTGGCCGCCCAGCACGAAAGCCGTCACGTCCTTCATCGAAACCTTGAATTCCTCGGCGAGGAAGTGGCGGAAGCGGGCGCTGTCCAGTACCCCGGCCATGCCGCAGACCTTTTCATGGGGCAGGCCCGAGAATTCGCGCAGCGCCCAGACCATGGCGTCCAGCGGGTTGGTGATGCAGATGACAAAGGCCTCGGGGGCGTGCTTGCCGATGCCCTCGCCAACGGCCTTCATGACCTTGAGGTTGATGCCCAGCAGGTCGTCCCGGCTCATCCCCGGCTTGCGGGGCACACCGGCTGTGACGATACAAACATCGGCGCCTGCGATATCGGCGTAATCCTGCGTGCCTTTCAGATTCGCATCGAACCCTTCCGAAGGGCCGGATTCCGCGATGTCGAGGGCCTTGCCCTCGGGTGTGCCCTCGGCGATGTCGAACAGCACGACGTCGCCGAGTTCCTTGATCGCGGCGAGATGGGCAAGCGTGCCGCCGATCTGACCGGCGCCGATAAGGGCGATTTTGGGTCTGGCCATGATGAATGGATCCTCTGTCCGTTCTGTTTGTGGTCGGCGCTTGGGTAGTCCTTTGCAAAGCGCCGCGCAAGCCTGACCGGGCAGGGTGTTGTAACCGTGGGATTGTTTGCGCTAATGCTCGCGCGCGTCACCGAAGCCGCGTTCAGCTTCCGCGGTACCGGGGTGCAGGTGATTCCCGATACGGCCGGAGGGCATAGACAAGATGGACGGGCCCCTGTTCTGGTCGCTGGCGCTGCTGGCCTCCGTCTGTGTCGGAATGGGCAAGGGTGGCCTGCCGGCGGTGGCGATGCTCTCGGTACCGCTGTTGTCTTTGGTCATCAATCCCGTGACGGCGGCGGGGCTCTTGTTGCCCGTCTACATCGTCTCGGACATCTTCGGCGTCTGGGCCTATCGCCATGTTTTCGACCGGCGCGTGCTGACAATCGGCATGGCCGGGCTGACCATCGGAACCGGCATCGGCTGGGTTACGGCCGGGGTCGTGCCGGAATGGGTGGTGCGCCTGATCATCGGCGGGATTGGCACCAGCTTCGCCGCGAGCCTGCTGCTGAGCCGAGGGCGTGACGCGGCGGCCCGGCCCGCCAACAAGGCGTCTGGCCTGTTCTGGACCTCGGTGTCCGGGTTCACCAGTTTCGTAAGTCACTCCGGCGGCCCGCCCTGGCAGGTCTGGGTGTTGCCGCTGCGCCTGTCCAAGCTGACCTTTGCCGGCACGACGACAATCGCCTTTGCCTATGCCAATGCGCTCAAGCTGGTGCCCTACGCGGCCCTTGGTCAACTGGGACTCGAGAGCCTCCGCGTCGCGGCGGTACTGGTCCTGCCGGCGGTGCTGGCGGTGTTCGTCGGGTTGAAGCTGGTGAAGATCCTTCCCGAGGCGCTGTTCTTCCGGTTCGTGACCTGGGCGCTTCTGGGGGTTTCGACCAAGCTGATCTGGGACGGCCTGACCGGGGGGCTGGCGGGGTAGGGCGCGCGCAAGGCGTTGCTGCATTGCCGCATTTTTCGACTTGCATGATCACAATGAATGTGGCCCTTTCTGCGCAAGATTGTTACCTGGAGGCCATGCAATGACGCGACCGTGCCGCTCGGCCCTGTATATTCCCGGCTCGAAGGCCCGAGCGCTGGACAAGGCCCGGGGGCTGGCCGCCGACGTGATCCTCTTCGACCTGGAGGATGCCGTCGCCCCGGATGAAAAACCCGGCGCGCGCGCCACCCTGGCCGAGGAACTGGGCAAGGGCGGCTACGGGCCGCGGATGCGGATCGTGCGGATCAATGCGCTGGACACCCATTGGGGCGCCGAGGATGCTTGCGCAGTGGCCCGGATGGACTGCGACGCGGTGCTGCTGCCCAAGGTGACGGGTCCGGGGGATATCGACGCCATCGCCGCGCTGGTCCCGGACAAGCCCATCTGGGCCATGATGGAAAGCCCGGCGGGCATCCTCAATGCCGCAGCCATCGCCGCCCACCCGGCGCTGGGGGGATTCGTGATCGGCACCAATGACCTGGCCAAGGATCTCGGCACGCGGACCACGCCGGACCGCGCCGCGCTTTGGACCGCGCTGCAGACCTGTGTGCTGGCCGCCCGTGCCCATGGCGTGGTGGTGCTTGACGGCGTCTATAATGCGTTCAAGGACGCCGAGGGGCTTCGCGCGGAATGCCAACAGGGCCGCGATTTCGGCATGGACGGCAAGACGCTGATTCACCCCGCCCAGCTGGAAATCGCGAATGCCGTCTTCGCCCCCTCCGAGGCCGAGCTCGAGACAGCCCGCCGCCGGATCGCCGCCTATGACGCGGCGATCGCGGAGGGGCAGGCCGTTGCCGTCGTGGACGGCCAGATCGTCGAGAACTTGCATGTCGAGACCGCCCGGGCGACCTTGGCCAAGGCAGAGGCAATCGCGGAACTGGAATCGGCATGACACTACTTATTCTCGGCATCCTTCTTTGGGTCGGTGCCCATCTTTTCAAGCGCGTGGCGCCAGATGCCCGCGCCAGCATGGGCGACAAGGGCAAGGGGCTGGTTGCGCTGGTGCTCCTGGTCAGCCTGGTGCTGATGGTGATCGGCTATCGCGGCGCGGCCTTCGTCAACGTCTGGTATCCGCCCAGCTTCATGGTGCACATCAACAACCTGTTGATGTTGATCGCCTTCTTCGTCTTCGGGCTGTCCGCGACCACCGGAAGCCTGCGCGGCAAGCTGCGTCACCCTCAGCTGCTGGCGGTCAAGATATGGGCGGTGGCGCACCTTCTGGTGAATGGCGACCTGGCTTCGATCGTCCTGTTCGGGTCGATGCTGGTCTGGGCCGGGGCCGAGGTGGCGGTGATCAACCGCGCCGAAAGCTGGGAGCGGCCGACGCCGGGCGACCCCAAGCGCAATGTCCTTCTGGTGGTCATCACGGTCGTGGCCTTCGCCGTCACGGCTGCCATCCACGCCTGGCTGGGCGTCTGGCCCTTCCCGCGGTGAGACAGTGAAACTTTATCGCTTCCTGACCGCGGATGACACCCCGGCCTTCTGCCACAAGGTCTCCGAGGCGCTTTCCAAGGGCTGGGACCTTTACGGCGATCCGCAATACACCTTCGACGAGGCCAATGGCGTGCTGCGCTGTGGTCAGGCCGTGACCAAGGAAATCGACGGGGCGTATCACCCCGCCATGAAGCTGGGGCAGCAATGACGACCAAGACCAACCAGGGCCGCTTCTTCGAGGATTACGCCTTGGGGCAGGTGATCGACCACGCCGTGCCGCGCACCGTCGGGGCGGGCGAACGGGCGGTGTATCACGCGCTCTATCCCGCGCGGCATGCCATCTCGTCCTCGGACGAGTTCGCCCGCGGCTGTGGACTGCCCGAAAGCCCGCTGGACGACCTGGCCGCCTTCCACGTGGTTTTCGGAAAGACCGTTCCGGACATCTCTCTCAATGCTGTCGCCAACCTTGGCTATGCCGAGGGCCGCTGGTTGCGGCCCGTGTACGCGGGGGACACGCTGCGGTCTTCGTCGGAGGTCATCGGGCTCAAACAGAATTCCAACGGCAAGACCGGCGTGGTCTGGGTGCGCACCACCGGCACCAACCAGCGCGGCGAGGCAGTTCTGGACTACGTGCGCTGGGTCATGGTGCGCAAGCGCGATGCGCGGGCGCCAGCGCCCGAGACCAACGTACCGGAGTTGAAGAAGGCTTTGTCGGTCGACGACCTTGCGATCCCCGGGGGGCTGGACTTCTCGCGATACGATTTCACGCTGTCCGGCGAACCGCATCGCTGGGGCGACTATCAATCGGGTGAGGTGATCGACCACGTCGACGGCGTCACCGTCGAGGAGGCCGAGCACATGCTGGCCACGCGGCTGTGGCAGAACACGTCCAAGGTGCATTTCGACACCACGGTCAGGCCGGACGGCAAGCTTCTGATCTATGGCGGGCACATCATCTCGATGGCGCGCGCGCTCAGCTTCAACGGCCTCGCCAACGCGCAGATGATCGTGGGCCTGAACGGCGGCGCGCATGCCAATCCCGCCTATGCCGGCCAGACCGTGCGAGCGTGGTCCGAGGTGCTGGACAAGGTCGAGACGGTCGCGCCGGGCGTCGGCGCG
>NZ_DATFIP010000034.1:0-9662 GCF_035270045.1 Salibaculum sp. | reverse complement strand
ACTATCAGGCGTACTTGGACCTTCAATCTGCAATTTGTCGTGCGCTACCCGAATGACGGTTTGTCCAGGTTGCTGATGCCGCTACGCAGCGCTGCCGCCAGTCCACTTTCCACACGGTCTGTTCGGTGGTCCCGTAGCGCTCGGCACGAACCCAGGCAGGTTCAACACTGGCCTGTATCGCCGCTCTGATCTTCGGCGTTGTCGTCGCTTGGCTGTCAAGCTTGATCAGCATGTCGTTCTCCCATCCTGCGCCTCGGCCAGAATACAGCGTGCCATGAAAAGCGCTGATCGACGAGGCGCTATGTGATCACCCGGGATGGAACAACTAGCAGTAGCAAGTATGACAATACCCGATGCCGCGTTCGTTCAGGAGGTCCTCCACGTTCCTAAGTGAAAGCGGAAACCGACCATACATTATCACGGCCAGAGGAGCTCGGGGCTCGTCATTGAAGCGCAATTGCCGGATGACTTGCGTGGCCGCATCAATGTGTATGTGCTGATGTCTCGCCTGCAGCCGACCCATCTGCTTGAGTTAGCCAACAAAGGCGAGAACGGGAGCAGCTGAGTGTCCGCTTTCGCCGTCTGCTGTTATGTCACTTGCGCTTGCAGCGAATGTCCGGAAACCACCCGACCTGCGATTGCTGGCTCGGGTGGACCGTAGCCAAGTATGGGTCCGCTCAGGGCTGACAGCGGCCTCGGGGCGCTTGGGAACAATCCCGTCCGACCACGCGGCCCCCACCCCCTTAACGGAACGGATACATCCAGGGCTTGTAGTCGTCGATCAGCACCTCGGCCCGGGCGCGTTGTTCGGCGGTCATGCGCGGGGTCAGTTCCTCGATCGAGAGGACCGCGTCGGGGTCTCCGCCGATGGCCGACAGCCCATACCACAGATAGGCGCGTACAAGGTCGGGTTCGGGGAGGCCCCGGCCCACCTCGTAGTACCAGCCCAGGCCCGACTGCGCGCCCGGATGCCCCTTGAGCGAGGCGCGCAGGTACCACTCGAAGGCGCGCTCGTCATCACGTTCCACGCCCAGACCCAGGGCATACATCACTCCGATCAGCTCCTCGGCATCGGCATTGCCCGACCGCGCCAGCACCCGGAACTGATCCATGGCCGCCTCGAAGTCATTCGCTTCCATCAGGTCGCGCGCCTGTTCCAGGTCGGCGGCATGAACGGGGGTTGAGAGCGCCGTGAAACATGCCAGTATCAGGCCATGAACAACGGGCGTTCCATGGTCTTGCCAAAGCTGTTTCATATCGTCCTCTTCGTCTTTGTCGCGATGTCGGGGGCGGCGAGGGCCGAGCCGCTGAGGCTGGATGATTTCGTGGACGCGGACCCGGCGCAAGCCCGGATCGGCCAGCTTCTGTTCTACGACCCGATCCTGTCGGGCAACCGGAACATATCCTGCGCGACCTGCCATCACCACGACCATGCCGGCGGGGACAGCCTCAGCCTCGGCATCGGCGAGGGCGGCACCGGGTTGGGACCCGACCGCACCCCCGGCACCGGAGACGACCGCATCGCCAAACGCATTCCCCGCAATGCGCCCGCGCTGTGGAACCTGGGCCACAGATCCATCGACGTGCTGTTCCACGACGGCCGGCTGGAGGTTTCCGACCAGTTCGGCAACGGCTTCGACACCCCGGCCGAGGAATGGTTCCCCGAGGGCCTGGATCACATCCTTGCCGCACAGGCGCTGCTGCCCATGACCTCGGAATTCGAGATGGCCGGCAACGTGGGGGAGAACCAGGTGATCGGTGCCGTGCGCGACCGCATCGACAGGGGCTGGCCGATCCTGGCCAAGCGTGTGCGCACGATCCCCGAGTATGGCGAGATGTTCGTTGCCGCCTTCGACCATATCGGCCATCCCAGCGAGGTCACGATCGTCGAGATCGGCAATGCCATCGGCGCCTTCGTTGCCTCGGAGTGGATCAGCATCGACAGCCCCTACGACGCCTGGCTGGCCGAAGGCGCCCCCCTGCCCGACGCGGCTGAACGGGGGCGGCAGATGTTTTTCGGCTCGGCGCGCTGCGCGGCCTGCCATTCCGGACCGCTGTTCACCGACCAGGACTTCCATGCCCTGTCCCTGCCCGCCTTCGGGCCGGGGCGGACGCGGCTTTTCGACCACATCGCGCGCGACGTGGGGCGGATGGGCGCAACCGACCTGCTGGCGGACGCCTATCGCTTTCGCACGCCCTCGCTGCGCAATGTTGCCCTGACCGCGCCCTATGGCCACAACGGTGCCTTTGCGACGCTGGAAGCGATGATCCGGCATCATTCCGATCCGCGTGTCAGCCGCGCGACCTGGCAGCCCGCGCAGGCCAACCTGCCCGCGGTGCCCTGGCTCGCGGCGGCGGATTTCGCGATCCGGCAGGACCGGCTGGAAATGCAGCGGCAAAGGGCCCGGCTGGATATCCGGCCGGTGACGCTGAGCGACAGCGAAATCGCCGATCTCGTGGCCTTTCTGCACGCGCTCACCGGAGAGTCCGTCGACGACCGCCCGCTGGGTCGACCCGACCACGTGCCAAGCGGCTTGCCCGTCGATTGATGCGTCGGCGCTAGACGAGAAGCTCCGACAGGGGTCTGCGTGCGCGTGGCGGGGCGGCACCGCTGGGCTTGCCGAACCGGATCGCCTGGATCAACCGCCGGTCGGGCGCGATGCCGAACCGGGTGCAGGTCTCGCCATTGATCGCGGGATGATCGGACAGCGCCGACATGGGCCAGCCCGCCATGCCCAGGGATGCCGCCTCCAGCCCCAGGCGCAGGTAGGCGCGGCCGCTTTCCACCGGGTGTTCGCCGCGCGGGCGGTGGAACAGCGCGATCACCGGCGCGGTTCGGGTGGCCGCGGACTCGGCCGTCAGGCGCGGGGTCAGCCTGGCGGCATCCAGCCCCCGCCAGAGCGGGCCGAACACCAGCGGCAGCGCCGCAGCCGGTGCCCGGGCGAGGTTCAGCGCCGCCCGGTCCATGCCGTCAAGACCCGTCCGCGGGTGGCGCGGGGCCAGGCGCATCCAGTCCAGCAATTCGTGGCGCAGGCCCTTGTCGCGCAGCATCTGGAGACTGGCCCAGTCGTTGCGCTCGGCCAGCCAGGCGCGGCCCTTGTCATCCAGGACCTGCCGCGCGTCGGAGCGCGACCAGCCGTAAAGCTCCATCGGGGCGGCGTCGAAGGACCCGCGCCAGGTGAACCGGCGCTCCAGCTGGCGGTGCAGAGGGTCCTCGGCGGCGGCCTCGGTGAAGCGCAGATGCGCCACGGTTTCCAGCCCCTGCCCCCGGTTGAAACGCGGTGCCTCGGCCAGGTCCACCTCGGCCCCGAAGCCATGGGCCGAAAGCGCCAGCACCATGGCCTCCAGCGCCGCCCCGCAGCCCAGCGCCGTGGCGCGCCCCTCCGGATCGCTGGCAGGCAGGGTATCGCGAAGGTCGCAAAACAGGGTCGCGCCATCGGTGTCCAGCGTCCAGCGCGCGGGCTGGGCATTGTGCGCGCTGGGGGCCAGCCCAGCGCGCACAACGCAGGCTTCGAGCACCTCCATGGCGATCATCCTGGCACCCCCGCCGCGGCAACAGCCGGGTCCTGGCCTGGCGACAGGCTGGGTTGAGTATCATGGCGGGGCACGACCCCCGGCACCGGTCCCGTCATCTCGGCCTTCTGTCCTCCCTCTGCCCGGGCAGGCTATGCAAGGGGAAGGAGACAGACAAGCCGCGAAAGCCGCACAGTGGTCGCCCGTCCGGGGTTTGACGCGGGCCGATGCGCGGACTAGAACAAATAGAGAACATTTTTCAAGGACACCCCCATGCGCTGCGCCCCGCCCCCCACCAGGACCGCCGCCGATCTGCTGTCCGACCGCGCCACCGATCCGGCGGCGACCGCCGAGGCCCCCACCCTGAGCGAGGTTTTCGTCGAAAACGCCAGCGACGGCGGGCCGCTGGGCTTTCTGCTGGCCCAGATCGATCCGGCGGGCGGCCCGGTCCTGTGGATCAGCGACCGGCTGTCCCGGCACGAGGCCGGGCGGCTCTGCATCGCCGGGCTGCCGCGCCCGCTGGAGGTGATCGCGGTGGATGTGAACCGCCCCCTCGACGTGCTCTGGGCCATGGAACAGGGGCTGGGTTGCGGCGTTCTGGGCGCCGTGGTGGGCGAGGTCTGGGGCGAGGCGCCGCAGCTGGATTTCACCGCCACCAAGCGGCTGGCGCTTCGGGCCGAGGCGCATGGCGTGGCCGCCTGGCTGATCCGGCGCGCGGCACAGCCCAACCTGTCGGCGGCGCGCAAGCGTTGGCGCGTGGCCTCGCTGGCCGCCCTGCCCGACCCCGACGACAGCCGCGCGCCCGGTGCGCCGCTCTGGCGGGCCGAACTGTTCCGCAGCCGCTGGGGCGCCCCCGGCGACTGGGTCGCGCGCACCACGGCGCAGGGCCGGCTGCACCTGGACCACCGGGTCGAGGCCGAGGCCGCCGCGCCCCGAACCGGCCAAGGCTGACCGGAGGCACCCATGAGACACGAGGACAAGCTGCCCGTCCTCTTGCAGACCGCTCAAGGCGACCGACATCAGACCACGGCCCGGCCGGTGGCCCCGGCGTGGCGCGCCGGGACGGACGCGAACCGGGGGCGCCGGCAGGGCCGCGGGCGGGCGGGTGTCGCCGCAGACGCAGTCGCCCTGCCCGCAGGCGGCCTGTCCCGCGATCCGCTGGCCCGGCGCATCACCGCCCTGCATTTCCCGACCCTTGCCATGGACCGTTACCTGCGCCACCGCGACCGGCAAGGCAATCGGGTGCCCGACGACCTGCCGCTGGCGCTGGCCGTGGATGGCCCGCACGGCCCCGTGCTGCACGCCACCAACCGTGCCGCGCGGCTGGCGGGGATGCGCCTCGGCGAACGGGTGGTGGACATGCGCGCGCTCTGCCCGGACCTGCAGGTGGAGTTTGCCGATATCGCGGGCGACCGGGCGATGCTGGCGCGGCTCATGCTCTGGTGCCGCCGCTGGTGCCCCTGGACGGCCCCGGACGGTGACACCGGGCTGGTCATGGACAGCACCGGGTCGGATCACCTCTGGGGCGGAGAGACGGCGATGCTGCGCGACATTGAGGAGAAATTCTCGCTCATGGGCCTGTCCTGCGACCTGGCCATTGCACCGACCCATGGCGCGGCCTGGGCGCTGTCGCGCCATGGCGGCCTGCGCGAGATCTGCCAGGGTCCCGAGCTGGCGCAGCGCATGGCGCCCCTGCCCGTGGCCGCCCTGCGGCTGATGCCCGACACGGTCCTTCTGTTGCACCGGCTGGGTCTGAAAACCGTGGGCGATCTGGCCGCGGTGCCGCGCCGGGCGCTGGCCCGGCGCTTTGCCCGCGCCGCGCTGCCGCAGAACCCGCTGATGCGGCTGGACCAGATGATGGGGCGGCTGGCCGAACCGGTCCAGAGCCCCGACGACCCGCCCCGTTTCGCCGTGCAGTCCCGCCTGCCCGAGCCGGTGAGCGATCCCGAACCGCATCTGCCGGCCATGGCACGGGACCTCTGCGCCGGGCTGGCCGCCGAAGGCATGGGCGCACGCCGCGTGACGCTGCACCTTTACCGCACCGATGGCGAGGTCGCGGCCCTGTCCGTGGCCACGGCGCGGGCCAGCCGCGCGGCAGACCATCTACTGCGGCTTTTCGAGGGGCGGCTGGAACGGCTCGACCCCGGCTTCGGCTTCGACCTGATCATACTGGAGGCCAGCGTGGTCGAACGGCTGGACATGGTCCAGACCCGCATCGACGGTCACGTGGACAGCGAGACCGAGCTGGCCCGCCTGATCGACCGGCTGTCCGCGCGCTTCGGCGCGGATCACATCACCCGTCCCGCCCCGAAGGACAGCCATATCCCCGAGCGCCGCGAGCGTTGGCAATCGGCCATGGCGCCCGCCGCGGGGGCGCCGGGCACCTCGCGCAGCCCGCGCCCGCTGCGCCTGCTGGACCCGCCAGAGGAGATCCGTGTGCTTTACGCCGTGCCCGACGGGCCACCGGTGCAATTCACCTGGCGGCGACTGCCCCACAAGGTCACGCGCTTCGCCGGGCCCGAACGAATCGGGCCGGAATGGTGGGCCGACCGCCCCACCGCCCGGCTGCGCGATTATTACCGCATCGAGACCCAGCACGGGCGCCGCTACTGGCTGTTCCGCGAGGGACTGGCGGACGATGGCCGGGGCGGCGCGCCGCGCTGGTTCCTGCACGGGGTCTTCGCATGACACGGCACGCCATGTCGGGGGCGCTGCCCCCGTCGGCCATGGGCCGACTCCCCCGCGGCATTTTCAACCCGAAGAAGCCGGGCGCGCGCAATGCCTGAGAACGACCATCAGCAGCCCCGCCGAACCCTGCCCGAGAACGGCGCGTTCCCCCCGAACCCGCCCGCGTCCTTCGTCGAGCTGGGGGTGACAAGCTGCTTTTCCTTCCTGCGCGGGGCCTCGGACGCGGTCGATCTGGCACGGGCGGCCTGGGCGCGGGGGCATCACGCGATCGGGGTGACGGACCGCAACACCTTCGCCGGGGTCGTGCGGCTGCATACGGAGGCGAAAAAGGCCCGGCTGCGCCCGCTGATCGGGGTGCGACTGGCGTTGGTCAGCGGCGAGGAATTTCTCGCCTATCCCAAGGACCGGACTGCCTATGGCCGCCTGTCGCGGCTTCTGTCGAGGGCCAAGATGCAGGACACCGAGGGCCGCTGGCAGGCCAAGGGGGCTTGCGACATCACCCTTGCGGACCTTGCCGACCATGCGCAAGGGGTGATCCTGATCGCCCTGCCGCCCGAGGACCTCGACGGGTTTGCCCGCATCTTGTCCCGGCTGAAACGGCGCCTTCCCGGGCTGGGCTACCTGGCCGCGTCCTACCTGTATCGCGGCGACGACCGGGCGCGGATCAACCGGCTGGACCGGATCGCGGGGCAGACCGGCCTGCGGCTGCTGGCCACCAACGACGTGCATTACCATGCACCCGACCGCCGCCCGCTGCAGGACGTGATGACCTGCATTCGCGAAGGGACCACGCTGGCCCGGGCCGGAGCATTGCTGCACCCCAATGCCGAACGCCACCTGAAATCCCCCGCCGAGATGGCACGCCTGTTCCGCGAATGGCCCCACGCCATCGCCGCCACCCGCGCCGTGGCCGATGCGATTTCCTTCGACCTGGGGCAGCTCTCCTATGAGTACCCGCGCGAAGTCATCCCCGCCGATATGACGCCCCAGGCTTACCTGGAACAGCTGACATGGGAGGGCGCGGCGCGGCGTTACCCGGACGGGATCGCCCCGCAAACCCGCGCGGTGCTGGAAAAGGAACTGGCGATGATCGCGAAACTGGATATCGCGCGTTATTTCCTGACCATCCATGACATTATCAACTTTTCCCGGGAAGGTGTTGAAAACCCTATTCTTTGCCAGGGACGGGGATCGGCGGCCAATTCCGCCGTCTGCTACGTTCTGGGCATCACGGCGGTGGACCCGGCACAGCACCAGTTGCTGTTCGAACGATTCATCTCGGAAGAACGCAAGGAGCCGCCCGACATCGACGTGGACTTCGAGCACGAGCGCCGCGAGGAGGTGATCCAGCACATCTATGACAAGTATGGCCGCGATCGCGCCGGGCTGTGCGCCACGGTGATCCATTATCGCCCCCGCAGCGCCATCCGCGAGGTCGGCAAGGTCATGGGGCTGAGCGAGGATGTGACCGGTGCACTGGCCAGAACGATCTGGGGCAGCTGGGGCAAGGATGTGGGCGCGGATCACGTGGCCGAGGCCGGGCTGGACATCGCCGACCCGCTGATCCGGCGCACGGTTCTTCTGGCGCGGCAACTGGTGGGCATGCCGCGCCACCTGTCCCAGCATGTGGGCGGCTTCATCCTGACCGACGGGCCGCTGGTCGAAACCGTGCCCATCGGCAACGGCGCCATGGCGGACCGGTCCTTCATCGAGTGGGACAAGGACGACATCGACGCGCTCGGCATCCTCAAGGTCGATATCCTGGCGCTGGGGATGCTGACCTGCATCCGAAAGTGTTTTGATCTGGTTTCAGCGCATTACGGGCAGACCTTCACCCTTGCAACGGTCCCGCGGGACGACCCGCGCGTTTATGACATGCTGTGCCGGGGCGACTCTGTCGGCGTCTTCCAGGTGGAAAGCCGGGCGCAGATGAACATGTTGCCGCGCCTGCGTCCGCGCGCCTTCTACGACCTCGTGATCGAGGTCGCCATCGTCCGTCCCGGCCCGATCCAGGGCGACATGGTGCACCCCTACCTGAGGCGCCGCAATGGCGAGGAAGAGGTCAGCTACCCGGCCCCCGGCGCGCCCCATGACCCGGCAGAACTCAAGAACATCCTGGGCCGCACCCTGGGCGTGCCGATCTTCCAGGAACAGGCGATGAAGATCGCCATCGAGGCGGCGGAGTTTTCCCCCGCCGAAGCCAACGAGCTGCGCAAGGCCATGGCGACCTTCCGTTCGCGCGGAACCATCGACAAGCTGCAGGACAAGATGGTCGGGCGCATGGTGGCGCGCGGCTATGAAGAGGACTTCGCCCGGCGCTGCTTCGACCAGATCAAGGGGTTCGGCGAATACGGCTTTCCCGAAAGCCACGCGGCCAGTTTCGCCCTGTTGGTCTACGTTTCAAGCTGGCTGAAATGCCATTATCCGGCGGCCTTTGCCGCCGCCTTGCTGAATTCCCAGCCGATGGGGTTCTATGCCCCGGCCCAGATCGTGCGCGATGCCCGCGACCACGGCGTGACCGTGCGCGCCCCGGATGTGAATTTCTCCCAATGGGACAATACGTTGGAACCCGATGCTGACGGCATGGCCCTGCGCCTTGGCCTGCGCCAGATCAACGGGTTGCGCGCGGCGGCCGCAGCGCGGCTTCTGGCCCACCGCGACGCGCCCTACACGGACCTCAGGGCGCTGCAGTCCCGCGCCGGGCTGCGCGGCGCCGATATCCGCAAACTGGCCGAGGCGGATGCGCTGCGCTCGCTCTTCCTGGATCGCCGGCAGGCCCTGTGGGAAGCCAAGGCCCTGAAAGACGCGCCCGACCTGCCGCTTTTCAAGGGCACCGATGACGAAGGGGCCGAGCCGCCGGTTCCCCTGCCCGACATGCCCGTCACCGAGCAGGTCGTGGCCGATTACCAGACCCTGCGCCTGTCGCTGAAGGCGCATCCGCTGTCCTTCCTGCGCCGGTCGCTGAGGCGGCAGGGATACGCCGCTTGCGCCGACCTGCCAGGCAGCGGCAACCGGCACAGGGTCCGGCTGGCCGGGCTGGTGCTGATCCGACAGCGGCCGGGGTCGGCCAAGGGGGTCTGTTTCATCACGCTGGAGGACGAAACCGGCACGGCAAATCTGGTGGTCTGGCCCAAGGTCATGGCGCACTACCGCAAGGTGGTGATGCAGGCGCGGCTCCTGGTGGTGCACGGGTATGTCCAGCGCGACCTGGACATCATTCACGTGGTGGCCCAGCACCTGGAGGACCGCACGGATGCCTTGCAACGGCTGGCTCCAGACGGGATGACGCCGCCGCTCTCCCATGCCGACGAGGTCACGCGTCCCCTGCCCGCTCCCCGCTCACGCCACCCGCGCAGTGCGCAGATCATCCCGAAAAGTCGCGACTTTCACTAGGGCCCGAACCCGACGACCCAAGCCCGATCGAGGCACCTGACCCGCATTTCTTTGGACCGGAAATATCC
>NZ_DATFIP010000033.1:0-7713 GCF_035270045.1 Salibaculum sp. | reverse complement strand
GGGAGCAAAGGAACTCGGCTCCGCGCGCCGTCACCCGTTCGCGCAGGGAGGCGGATTCCTCGGTCGAAATCGAGGACCAGTCGATCATGATGCCCGGCGTCTCTTTTCCCGAAAGTAAGCCGCTCTCACCGAAGTAGACCTGCTCCACGTCGCGCCCGGTGGAAACCATCGTGCAAAAAACATCGACACCGGCCAGGTCTGCAGGGCTGTCGACCAGTGTCGCACCCTTCCCGGCGAGGGGCTCTGCCTTGGATCGCGTCCGGTTCCAGATTCTGACATCGTACCCGGCCTTCACGAGGCGTTCGGCCATCGGATAGCCCATACGGCCCATGCCAACCCATCCAATTACAAGTCCTGCCATTGCTCTTTCTCCAGTCTTACTTCTTCCAACGGGTTGCCGGCGGCGTCTGATGCTCGGTGCGGTGCCGGCCAGGACTGATCAAAATTGGCCCGCATTTTCGATGAAGCTCCACTTCCGGATGCCCAGGCCATCCAGGGAATGATCCTTTCCAAAACTTTGACCAGCCCATATGTGCAAACGATTGCGTAGACGGTAGGCGGGGCATCGGTTACCGTCAAGGGCGATTTAATGCTCGATTAGGGGAGGGCGGCCCGGATGCCAGTTTCGGAGATGTCGACCTGGAAACTGAAATCTGCCACGGAGCGGCCAGCCGCCAGTTCAGGCTTTGTCATTGGAAGGCGCGCATTTGAATCTCTTCATCCTGTTGAGCAGGTACATGCCGGTTTCGGGAACGACCTTGCGCTTGGTTCGCCGGCTCGAATCAATCTGACGCCCGCAAGCTGAATAGGGGAAGGCATTGGACACGATCGATCCAATTGTGCTGCTGACAATCGTAATCGCTCTCGGCGTCGGCGGCTTTTTCAAGGGTGCGACCGGCGCCGGGGCCCCGTTGGTGGCCGTCACGATCATCGCGGCCTTCTACGACGTCACGATGGGGATTCTGGTGATGGTCGTTCCGAACATCGTCATGAATGCCAGACAGGTCTGGAGCTACTACTCTGAAATACAGCCAGCACGGATGGCAATCCTGTTGTCCCTGGGCGCGGTTCCCGGAATGATCATGGGGACCGCGCTTCTTGCCAGTGCGCCCCAGGATGTTCTGCAATTGAGCCTGGGTCTGTTCATCGGTTGCTACCTGGGCTTGCGGATCGTCGATCCGCAGTTCTCTATCTCGGCGCGGACCGCGGACAGGCTCGGGCTTCCGACGGGCGTTCTCGGCGGGATCATGCAAGGCGTCGTCGGCACGTCCGCACCCATCGGCCTGCTGTTCCTGAACAGCCAGCGGCTTGCGCGGCCAATGTTCATCGGCACGATTTCATCTTTCTTTCTGGCCAATTCGATCGTGCAGGCGCCCGCCCTCTGGTGGGAAGGCCTGCTGACACTGCAATGGGTTACCATAAGTGCGCTTGCCGTCATCCCCGTGTGGATTTGTCTGACTCTGGGGAACCGCGCAGCAAAGAAGCTCTCCCCCAAGGCTTTTGACAGGTTGATTCTCATCTTGCTCGCCGTGCTTGCGGTTAGGTTGATCTGGCGTGGGTTAATGTGATGCAGTGGCTCTGGTGCTCATGGTGGAAGCACGTCCCCGCATCGCTTGCATCCACAGGTTTTTCGAAATTGTATGACCGTCATAAGAAAGTGTGAGACTTAGGGATAGACACCTCGGCCAACAATGTGGCACCGTCGGCTGCAATCGATTGCGTCGTCGACGCAGGCGATTGGCCAAGGCGGGTGCTGTCCGCTCGGCCGGACCTGTGCTGCACAAGGGAGGATCGAAGAAATGAATGACACTGTATGGTATCGGCGATTGGCGCGGACTGGCGCGCTTTGGGCTGCGACAGCAGCGCTACTGGCCCTGACCGTTCCGGCGCCGGCGATGGCGCAGGAAGTGAACAACCCCGGTATTCTTGTGCATGCGGCCGACGACGAGGCTGCCTCGCTCGATCCGGCTCAGGTGGAGCCCGGCGAGGCCGGCGACACCATCGTGCTGCAGGTCTACGACCGGCTTCTCGACTTCGTGCCCGGCTCTCCCGATCCGCAGCCTTCGCTCTCGACGGAGGTGCCGACGCTGGAGAACGGGCTGATCTCCGAGGACGGGCTGGCCTACACCTTCCCGATCCGGCGGGACGTGGTGTTCCACGATGGCAGCCCGCTGACCGCTGACGACGTGCTCTATTCCTGGGAGCGGGCCATGACGATGGACCTGCCGGAAGGTAATGCCCGCATCCTGATCGACAACATCGACAGCATGCGGGTCGTGGACGAGTACACCTTCGAGGTGACGCTCAAGGAGGTAAGCGGGAGCTTCCTCAACCGCATCGTGACCTCTATGGTGGCGTCGATCGTCAGCGAGGAAGCCGTCGAGGCGAACGGCGGGTACGCGCCCGGCGAGTTCAGCGAGTTCATGGCCACAAATGTGGTCGGCAGCGGGCCGTACCGTTTCGTGACCTGGAACCGCGGCGAGAACATGCGGCTCGAAGTCTTTGAGGAGTATTGGGGCGAGCCCGCGAGTCTCGATGTCCGCATCGAGATCGGCGGCGACCCTGACGTCCGCGTTCTTGGCCTGCGTGCGGGCGAGTTCGATACGATCGAGACCGATCCGTCCTTCATCGCCGATCTCGAGGGTGCCGACGGCGTGACCATCTATCAGGAAGGTCTGCTGCTCGAACCGATTCACATCGGGTTCAACCTGCGCATCAATGAAGAGGACCTTCCGGACAGCGACACAATCCCGGCCGACTTCTTCCATGATCCGAAAATTCGGCAGGCGTTCAACTATGCCTTCAACTACGAAGGCTTCCTGCAGGGGCCGCTCGCAGGCTTCGGCGCCTTGATTCCGCACTATCTGCCGCAAGGCATCTTCGGTTGGGATGAAAGCCAGCCGGTGTACGAACAGGACCTTGCCAAGGCCGAAGAGCTGTTCCGCGAGGCCGGGGTCTGGGAAGAAGGCTTTGAGGTTTCCGTCATCACCGAGGCGGGCAACCTCTTCGCCCTCATGGGTCTCGTGATGAAGGACTCCATCGAAGATCTGAACCCGAACTTCCGGATCAACGTACTTGCCGTGGCCGAAGCCGTGTTTGACGATGCTCATGCCTCCGATCCAGTGCCATATGCGATGTGGATCAAGAACGCCGACCCGGGTGCCGACCCCGACACCTTCTTCCAGGACTACGTTCACCCGGACGGTCCGTGGGGCGAGGTGCACGGGTTCCGCAACGGCTATCAGGAGGCTGACCGGATCGCCGAGCTGATCGACGCCGGTGCGGTGGAACTGGATACCGCTCGCCGGGCCGAGATCTACGATGAGTTGACCCGCCTCGCATTCGAGGATCCCATGTGGATCATCGGCGCGCAGGAAGGCGTGACCATGGCGCACCGCGACTGGGTCCAGAACTTCACGATGCAGCCACTTTGGCCGCGGCCCGGCCTCAAGTTCGCGCTGTTCGACAAGTAGGCACTGGTCATGAAACCGGGGCGTCGCGGGATCTTTCCGCGGCGCCTGCCTCGAGACCGCGATTCACATTGCCCGGGCGCGGGTCGGACGCTGACAGAGGTTGGTCATGCAGCTCAAAGACTACATCATCCGGCGGCTCATCATCCTGCCGTTCCTGATCATCGGCGTGTCGGTGGTCGTCTTTTCCCTGACGCGGATCGGCGGGTCGCCGGTCGGCATCTATCTCAGCCACGAGATGAGCCAGGAACAGGTGGCCGAGATCGAAGCCCGATTCCACCTCGATAAGTCCCTGCCCGTGCAGTATTTCTATTGGGCGCGCGGCGTACTCAGCGGCGACTTCGGCTGGTCGGGCGTCTCGGTCGCGCCGGTGGCGGAGGTATTCCCGAAAAAGCTCGCCGCGACGATGGAACTCGCGGTCGCGTCGGGCATCGTTGCCGTGGCGATCGGTGTCTGGCTGGGCACCTTCGCCGGTGCCCGCCGCAACAAGCCGGCCGACCATATCACCCGGATCGTCGCGGTCAGCGGAGCGAGCATGCCGAACTTCTGGTTCGCCATCTTGTTGCTGATCGTCTTCTGGGCGAACCTAGGGTGGGCGCCGATCGGCCGGGCGTCGCCGGAGCTGTTTGCGGCCGTGCCCCAGCGAACCGGACTGTACACGGTGGACTCGCTCATCGCCGGCAATCTCAATGCATTCTTCGATGCGCTCTGGCACCTTATGCTGCCCGCGATCACCCTTGGCTACGGCGCCACGGCGATCATCGCGCGCATGATGCGCTCCTCTCTGGTCGAGGAACTGCAGCAGGACTACGTCGATGCCGCCCGGGCCAAGGGCCTGCCCGAACGGTTGGTGCTGAAGAAGCATGCGCGGAGGAACGCGCTGATCCCTACGGTCACGGTGATCGGTCTGACCTTCGGGTTTCTTCTGCAGGGGACCGTGTCGATCGAGATCATCTTCCGCTGGCCGGGTATCGGCAAGTGGATGGCGGACTCGGTTCTGCGCGGCGACCAGGCCACGCTAATGACCTACGTGCTGTTCACCAGCATTCTCTTCCTTTTCGTGAACCTCGTCGTCGACATCATCTACGCCAATCTCGACCGTCGCGTCGAACTGGGGAAGTAAGCCATGGTCGATTTCCCGCAATCCACCCGACGCAACGCCATCGATACAATCGCACCGGAATCAGCTCTGCGCGTCCGTTGGCGCCGCTCAACGGAACTGACGGCCAAGATCCTGTCCAATCCGGCCACGGTGCTTGGCTTCGCCATCATCGTCGCGATGTTCTTCATGGCGATCTTCGCGCCTTGGATCACGACGGCGAATACGCCCGACCCCTACCAGATGCCGCGGGACTGGGGGGCAACGCGCATGCCCCCGGGCACGCCGGGCTACCCGCTGGGCACCACCAACGAGGGTGGCGATGTCTACTACGGTATCGTCTGGGGCACGCGCATGTCGTTGCAGTTGTCGATCACCGTGGTGGGGATCACGCTCGTCGTGGGCTCGATAATCGGCAGCCTCGCAGGGTTCATTGGCGGCAAGCTGGACGAGGTTCTGATGCGGATCGTGGACGTGTTCCTGTCGATCCCGGAGCTGATCTTCGCTCTGGCGATCGCAGCGATCCTCGGGCCTTCCTTCGGCAACATCATGTTCGCGCTCGCCGTGGTTTTCTGGGTGAAATACGCGCGGATAATGCGGGCCCGCGTCATCCAGATAAAGAACAGCGACTACATCGATGCCGCCCGGATCATCGGTGACAGCAAGCTGAACATCTATTTCCGCGACATCCTGCCCAACTCCTTCACGCCGGTGATGGTGCAGGCGACGCTGGACATGGGCAACGTGGTGCTGATCGCTGCGACCCTGTCGTTCATCGGTCTGGGCGAAGCGGGTATCGCCGAATGGGGTGTTCTTGTGTCGGAAGGCCAGGCGGGCATCGCCTCGGGGCGCTGGTGGGCATCAACCTTTCCAGGCCTGATGATTTTCCTCTGGGCACTCGCATTCAACCTGGTCGGTGACGGTTTGCGTGACGCGCTAGACCCCAGAACTGAGAGTTCTCGCTGATGCTAGACATGATCAAGCGGAAGTCGGGCACCGCAAATTCGTCCGCGACGATTGCGTCGGTCAAGGATCTGACCGTCCATTTCCAGTCAAAGAAGGGCAAGGTCCATGCCGTGGACCGGGTCAGCTTCGAAATCTACGACGGCGAGACGTTGGGACTCGTCGGCGAGACTGGCTGCGGCAAGAGCGTTACAGGACGATCGTTCCTCCAGCTCCTCCCGATCCCTCCCGGTATCCTCGCGCAGGGCACGGTCAACTTTCATCCTCATGCGCGTTGTGCATCCTGCACCGGGGAGGGCTGCGCCGAGTGTGAGCATACCGGGCGCTGCCCCGTGCCTTGCCCGTCCTGCGAAGGTTCCGGATGCAGTAGGTGCGATGACAGTGGCGCGGAGACCGTGGAGCTGTTGCGCCTTCCCGATCGCGATATCCGCGAGATACGCGGTGACCGGATCGCCATGATATTCCAGGACCCAGGTAAGGCCCTCAATCCTACACTGACCATCGGAGACCAGATTTCGGAGGTGTTCTTCCAGCACCGGACCGACGATCTGCTCGAAGCGTCGGGCTTCGACGCGGCGGACCGGGAATTCGGTGCCGGGGCACTGAAGCGTCTGGCGTCGCAGCGGAATGGCGGGATCGACAATCTCTTGCTGTCGATCCCGCCGCTAAGGGGGCGACGCGACCGCATCCTGAAGGCGCTGTCCGAAATGGTGGCCGAAGCCCTCGCGCAGACGCATATCCCGAACCCGCAGCAGGTCATGGATCGGTATCCGCACGAGCTGTCGGGCGGAATGCGACAGCGCGTGATGATTGCCCAGGCGCTGGCATGCAACCCCGACCTCCTGATCGCGGATGAGCCGACAACCGCGCTCGATGTGACGGTGCAGGCGCGTATTCTTGATCTGATCAGCGACCTCCAGCAGCGCCGCCAGACCTCGGTGCTCTATATCAGCCACGATCTGTCGCTCGTCCGCCGGATCTGCGACCGGGTGGCGGTGATGTATGCCGGGCGGATTGTCGAGATCGGCCGCACCGATCAGGTATTCAAGAATCCCTGCCACCCATACACCCGGGGCCTGTTGCAGGCGGTGCCGACCGCAGCACGCAAGCGTGGCGAGCTGATGGCGATCAAGGGCACCGTGCCCGAGCTCGTTGACCCGGCACCGTCGTGTCGCTTTATTGGGCGTTGCCAATACGAGCAATCGGCCTGCCGCATGCAGGACCCGGCACTTCATCCGGTTGCCGATGAGCACTCCGTATCCTGCTTCATTCATCATCCCGCGCCCGCCGGTGACGCACCCGGCTTCGACAAGAGGACATCATGAACGTGCAGGCCGACTTCGGAACCGATCCGTCCGGCAAGGGCGCAGACGATATCGTCCTCGCAGTCCGGAATCTCAAGAAACACTTCCCCATCCGCGACGGCGTTTTTCAAAGGGTCGTTGGTCACGTGAAGGCCGTCGACGGAGTGAGCTTCAACATTCGCCGTGGCGAAACCGTTGGCCTCGTGGGTGAGAGCGGCTGCGGCAAGAGTACGCTGGGGCGCTGCGTCAGCGGTCTAAGCGACCCGACCTCGGGCGGCGTCTATTTCGGCATTAGTGCTGACGATTGCGCACGGGTCGACGACCACCAATCCACCGGGGCCGCGCTGCCCTCGTCGGAGATTGCGGACATCGAGGCTCGCCACCGCATCGACCTTCTGCAAGGGGACGCTCAGCGCCGCTTCCGGCGGAACTGCCAGATGGTCTTTCAGGATTCCTTTGCGTCCCTCAACCCCCGGCATCTTGTTGTTGATATCGTCGGGCGTCCGCTTAGGGTCTACAAAGAGGCTTCGGGAACAGAACTGACCGAGCGGGTGGTATCTCTGCTCGAACAGGTGGGGCTGGGGCGACATCACCTCTACCGGTATCCGCACCAGTTTTCCGGCGGCCAGCGGCAGCGAATCTCGATCGCGCGGGCCTTGGCTCTCGATCCGGAACTCATCGTTCTCGACGAGCCGACCTCAGCTCTAGACGTGTCAGTGCAGGCGCAAATTCTCAATTTGCTCAATGATTTGCAGCGTGATAACAATCTCGCCTACCTGTTCATCACCCACGACCTGGCCGTGGTCCAACACATGGCTGACCGGCTGGTCGCGATGTACCTCGGCAGAGTGTCGGAGACCGGTGAGACGAAGACCGT